>JAXJSX010000179.1:0-4361 GCA_036309925.1 Acutalibacteraceae bacterium
AACCTGATTTGTGAGGGGAGAATCGAAACTCCCCTTTGGATCAAACGCGTCGTTTGTGTGCTTTTGGTTACTTTTTCACATAAAAAGTAACCGCGCTGTCGGGCGCGATCCCGACATTCAATAAAAATTCATTATTAAAAAATCTTTAATAAGATAAAACTATATTTCGATCACGCGAAAGCAGGCGACACCATACCTATCAGTTATCAGTTTATTTTGATTGCAAATCAAGCGAGTTTGTGTTATAATCGAATTGATTGGAGTGGTAAATATTAAAAGTTTTACTGTAAATAATAATGACGCGGGCAAAAGGCTGGATAAATTCGTTTTAAAGGCGGCACCCAAACTGCCAACCGCACTGATGTACAAATATGTGCGGCTAAAACGCATCAAGTTAAACGGCAAACGCGTGCAAATTTCAGACAAACTCAAGGTCGGGGATGTTGTCGATATGTACATCAACGACGAGTTTTTTGAAAATGTACCCACAGTCTATGACTTCACATACGCATCAAAAAAACTTGACATTATATATGAAGACGAAAACATCCTGCTCATAGACAAGCCCGAGGGATTGGTTGTCCACCCCGACAACACCGAGTACCGTGACACGCTGATTGGGCGTATTCAGCGGTATCTGTTTGAAAAAGGTGAGTACAATCCTGAAAACGAACATTCGTTCGCACCTGCGCTGGCAAACCGTATTGACCGCAACACAGGTGGCATTGTTATCGCCGCCAAAAACGCACAGACCTTGCGTGTTTTGAACCAAAAAATCAAAGACCGAGAACTCGACAAATTCTACCTTTGTTTAGTCCACGGCAGGATGCAAAAATCCGAAGATTTGCTCACAGGCTACCTCTTTAAAGATGAAAAGAAAAACCGTGTTTATGTGTACAACGAGCGTAAAATCGGCTCTAAAGAAATCCGCACAAAATATAAGATGCTTGCGTACAACGGCAAGGACAGCTTGCTCGAAATCGAACTGCTCACGGGCAGAACTCACCAAATACGCGCACATTTGTCGTCTATCGGCCACGCCTTAGTCGGTGACGGAAAATACGGCAAAAACGCAGATGACCGCAAGCGAGGATATAATCATCAGGCGCTGTATTCATATAAATTGCGTTTTTCGTTCACAACCGATGCTGAAAATTTAGAATACTTAAACGGCAAGGAATTTTCGGTTGAAAATGTTTGGTTTGCGGATGGTTTTGTGAACAAAGTGTGAACAATTAAAACTTTAATTGACTAAACACCGCAAAAATGGTATTATAAATAGGTTAGAAAATAATATTTTGGAGGTTAAAAATGGAGGCATTTACCGAACTTTTTGCAGATTTCATCCGATTTGTAACAGAAACACCGCCTGTTGACATTGCGAAAACGCTTGCGATGTGGGTAATCGGCGGAGTACTGATTTATCTTGCAATCAAGAAGGATATGGAACCCACCCTGCTTTTGCCGATGGGATTTGGCGCAATTCTAGTCAATCTGCCGTTTTCGGGGGCAGTCGGCGAAGAAGGACCGCTCACCATATTATTCAATGCAGGTATCGCAAACGAGCTATTCCCGTTACTTTTATTCATTGGCATCGGTGCGATGATTGACTTCACACCGCTTCTTTCAAATCCGAAACTGATGTTCTTCGGTGCGGCGGCGCAGTTCGGCATTTTCTTCACACTCAGTATGGCGACCTTGCTTGGATTTTCGCCCACAGACTCTGCATCAATCGCGATTATCGGTGCGGCAGACGGTCCGACATCAATCTTTGTTGCGCAGACACTCGGCTCAAAGTATATCGGCGCTATCACCGTTGCGGCATATTCATATATGGCACTTGTGCCTATCATTCAGCCGCCCGTTGTAAAACTGTGTACCACCAAAAAAGAACGCCTTATCAGAATGGACTACACAAACATTACCGTATCTAAAACCACAAAAATTTTATTCCCGATTTTAGTTACGATCATCGCAGGCATTGTTGCCCCGAAATCAGCGGTACTAATCGGATTTTTGATGTTCGGCAACCTTATCCGTGAATGTGGCGTGCTTGATTTATTATCAGACACAGCACAAAATGTACTTGCCCGTCTTGTTACATTGTTGCTCGGCATCACCGTTGCATCAAAAATGCAGGCACAGGACTTTTTATCAGTTGAAACATTGATGATTATCGGTCTCGGACTTGTTGCATTTGTATTTGATACAGTCGGCGGTGTAATGTTTGCAAAAATCATCAACCTTTTCTCAAAAACCAAAATCAACCCGATGATAGGTGCGGCGGGCATTTCCGCATTTCCGATGTCGGCGCGCGTCATTCACAAAATGGGACAGGCTGAAGACCGGCAGAATTTCCTTTTGATGCACGCAGTCGGCGTCAATGTATCAGGACAGATCGCGTCTGTAATAGCAGGCGGTATTATACTCAATTTCTTCGGTTAATGAAAGGGGATAATTATGTTAAATTTAAGTGGATTTCTCAGCACTCTCGGGGTTATGGGTATCGGTATGCTCGGCATTTTCGTTGTTACTGCGATTGTAGTGCTTTCGATTAAGGCTTTGAACTCGGTTTCCGATTTAAAAGATAAAATGAACAAATAATATTAAAATTTACAAAAAACCATAGACTTTTTGAACATTATAGTGTATAATTTATGTGTTAATCTACTTTTTGGAGGACTTATAATGACAAAGTTTAGAAAAGTTGCCGCATTGATGCTTTGCGTTGTGATGATGTTCACATTTGCATCTTGCCGCACAGAAAATGAAAATGTACTTGTGTATACCGACCAAAACGGCAAAGAAGTTGCAATCCGTTCTGCATTGTATATGCTCTATCAGATTGATGCAACCAGCCAATATCAAAACGAATATGATGAACAGACCACTACATCTGTCGAAACTGACACAGATACCACCGAGCAGGTAAATTACGCAGAAACCTCAATCGGTGATAAATCCTACAACGAATGGGTGCAGGAAAAGGCGCTTGAATTCTGCGCACAGCACGCATTCATTGAAATTGATTTTGAAAACGCAGGACTTACACTTGATGCAGATGCTCAGTCAAACATTGAAAGTGCTATCGAACAACAGTGGGGAAGTTACAGCGAATATTTTGAGAAAAACGGCATCGCAAAGTCAACATTTGAGATTTACATCACCAATTTATATAAAAGAGACCTTCTGTTTGACCACTACTACAGCCAGGGCGGTTCAAAGGAAGTTTCAACCGACGAAATGGGTAAATATCTTTTAGACAACGCACTTTTGGTGAATGTTCTTTCCTACTCAACCGTTACATCTGACGAGTCTTACAACCAGGTTGCAGTTGACGAGGCGACAGTTGAGGCTAACACCGCAGTCATAAAGAGTTGTATTGACAAGTTGAACGCAGGCGAGGATTATGCTTCGGTTCGTGCATATTTCTTTGAGGCTATCGGTGAGGAAGATACCGCAGATGTATCAACCAGCACTGCAAAATATCCGTATGCATCGGTAGTCGGCAACAGCGATACAAGTCTTAGCACTTTTGAAAATTACGATGAACTCGCAAAGGTTGAAATCGGCAAGGCTGCGTTCTTTGAAACAGATACTGCTATCGCACTTATGCAAAGACTTGATATGAATGAGGACCTTGATTACTGCGTTGAGTCGAACAAAGATACTATCATCCACGACTTGAAGGATGACGAGTTTGACGAACTTTGCAACACAGGTGCGGCTGAATATGACTGCGCTAAAAACGAGAGTGCGCTCAAGTTTTATCGTGCAGACAAATTACAACTCGAAACTGAATAATAAATCCGCGTGAATTGTACGCAGGATGTAAAGAAAAACCTCCCTTGTGCAAGGGAGGTTTTTAATTGTTATCTGCTAATCTTTCGCAGTCACCGGATTTAATGTTAATCGTCAACATTTTATCGCACTTGATTGAAAAGTCTGCGTTCTCGGGAACAACAAAATATACATACCCTTTCGTAGACATCCCGGATTCTACTGTGCCGCCTCTTAATTTTGTATCGAGGTCGCTTGAACTGATTGTAGGAGATTCTGCTTGAATATCGTATTCGCCGTCCTTGTAGGTGCAAATAATCTTCTCGAACATATCAATGGGTTCTTCTGATGTGTTGGTGACAATCATATTCACCCTCACATACATAAACCCTTCATTAGGTTTTTTCCACGGATAATAATACTCTTCGCATTGGTTGGCAATAACATCCATTTTATAAAAATGCGCGGTTTCATTGAAATTGACTGTCTGTGGACTTTCTTCTTCGGCGATAACTTCCGTGTAATTGTTATTATATTCCTGCTCTTGACTTACTTGTCTTAACCCTTCACATATACCGAAT
>JAXJSX010000180.1:0-1711 GCA_036309925.1 Acutalibacteraceae bacterium
GATAACTACGGCAAAAAAGACAAATCCGGCATTTTAGCCAAGCTGTTCAGATAATGGAAATTTACAAGCTTCAGCAGCTGTGGGTCCTTGCAGTGTGCATCGGCGCAGGTATTGTGTGTGGCATAGTATATGATGCTTTCCGCGCGTGGCGGCGCTGCTTTCACCTATCCACCGCCGCACTGGCGGTGTGCGATATGTCGTTCTGGATAATAGCCGCAGTAATAGTGTACACCACCATTTATATATCAAACAGCGCTGATTTGCGCTGGCACGAATTTATAGGCCTGGCAGCAGGCTTTGTGCTTTACACAGTGTATATGAGCCGCTTTTGTATTAAAATGCTGTGTGCAATAATCAAAGCTCTGCACAAAATATTTGCCGCAATTTTCAAAATCGCAGGTATACCCTATCGTTTTTTGCATATACTGTTACTGCCGGTGCAAAACCTGTTTGCAAAAGTAAAAACACGGATTTTATACCTTATTCACACCACTGTTTCAAAAATAATTGCGAAAATGCACATTACATCCAAAAATATTTGTAAAAAATGACATGAATTTTTTGTAAAAACCCACTTTACTTTTTTTAAAAGCTATTATATAATAAATAGTAGTTGTAATTGGGAGTGATACTATGAAAAACAGTGTCAAAAAGAAAATAGCATTGGCTTTTGTTGCTGTAGTTGCCATTGGTTCTGCAAAGGTTTATATCGACTACAGAAACGATATTGCCGAGTACAACGCTCGCATTGCTGAACTGGAAACAAAAATCGACGACCAGCAGCAATACAAAGATGAGCTAGACAGCACGGAGGACATATACTCCTCTCAGGAGTCCGTTGAGCAAATTGCAAGAGATACGCTGGGCTTGGTCAAGTCTAATGAAAAGTTTTTTAAAAATTACAACGATAATGAGTAGATAAATTCGGGGGGCAAATATAAGAATGCAGGTTGAAGCTGGCAAGATACTTAAAGGAAAAATAACAGGTATTACTAATTTCGGAGCTTTTGTTGAGCTGGAAGGCGGCGGAAGCGGCCTCGTACATATTTCGGAGATTTCAAACGATTATGTGAAGGATATCAAAGATCACGTTAAGGTTGGTGACGTGGTTGACGTTAAGGTGCTGCCTTACGAAAACAACAAAATCAGTCTTTCCATCAAGCAAGCTTACAACGAAATCAACGGAATAGAACGCAAACAGAATGAAAAAAAATACGATAAAAGAAAGCCTCGTCAGCCAAAAGCAGATGCCGGCTTTTCCGGTAAACCGGCAGAATTTACTTGGGGGGCTCAACCGAGTGAGCCTATGTCCTTTGATGATATGCTTAACAAATTCAAACAGTCTAGCGACGAAAAAATGCACGATATAAAGCGTAACATGGAGTCTAAGCGTGGTGCAAGTAGGCGTAACAGTAATAATTATTAATTTTTTGCAAAGTATTTTTAGTATTTTACAAAAAAACACTTGACAAATGATAAAATTAGTGGTAATATAGATAAGTACGGTGAGTACGCCGGAGTGGCGGAACTGGCAGACGCACAGGACTTAAAATCCTGCGGAGTTAACCCTTCGTACCGGTTCGATTCCGGTCTCCGGCACCACTCAAGTTACTCAACAATTTAATATTCTGTATCGCGGGGTGGAGCAGTCTGGTAGCTCGTCGGGCTCATAACCCGAAGGTCGTTGGTTCAAATCCGGCCCCCGCAACCA
>JAXJSX010000181.1:0-5994 GCA_036309925.1 Acutalibacteraceae bacterium
TCACAAGCATACTGACCGGGCTGTGACAAATCTTTAACGGGAGTTAACTCATAACCCTCGCCAAAAAGCACTTCAAGGTCTTTTTGTGATACGTGTACGTGTCTTGCTGATGTTTCAATCATAAATTTTTCCATTTCATTAACTTCCTTTCAAATTTCAACTATAATAATTATAAATGAAATTTGATAATTTTTCAATAGGTTTTTAAGAATTTATAGAGCTTTTAATATTTTTTCAACATTTTCATTCATCACATCAAGGTATGTTAGCCCGCTTTCAAAGTCAGCCTTGCTTACAGATTGCAGGGAATTGAGATTTAGTATCTCCACATCACTGCGTTTAGCGTTTGAAATCACAGTATCCGCAATGGATGAACTGCCCGAATCTATTGTAAATACATACGAAACACCGTTTTTATCAATTTCATTTGCGAGGGTAATAACAGTTTCAAAACTCGCTTCGGTTTCTGCTGAACAGCCCGGAAAAGCCGAATGATACTGCAAATCGTAGTCTTCAACAAAGTATTTGAAAGGGAATCGGTCGGCGAAAATCAGAGGCTTTAAGTCTTTTTGTTGTAATTTTTTAGTAATACTCAAATCAAGTTCGTTCATTTTATCGGTGAAATTCTCGCAATTCTGCTTGTAGGTTTCAGCATTTTCTGTATCTAATTTTGATAGAATGTCACTTATTTTATTACAGATTTCAGCCGAACTTTTGAGCGATAGCCAAATATGTTCATCAATGGTATGTTCGTGCTCATGCTCGCCAGTATGTTCCTCTTCACATTCAATTTGTGCGCAGTCGAGCATTGTGATTACATCACCGTTTGCGTTTTCTTCAGCCCATTCATCAGACTCACCGCCGATGTTAATGATCAAATCAGCATCGCACAATTTAACAAAATCCTGCGCGGTAGGCTGATAACTGTGTACATCAGCACCGGTGTTCACAAGCCAGTAAATATCAAATTTATCAGCATTATCACCGACTATATTCTTCACCCAATCGTATTGCGGAAATGTAGTACACACAATCGAAATTTTATCAGATTTTATACTTTCCTCGCACGCACATCCGAAAACCGCAAAAAGTATTGCAAAAACTGAAATAATAAACCTTTTCAAAATATCACCACTCAATATGAAATTGAAATTCATTTTCATATTCATTATACAACAAAAGTAAAAAAAGTCAAGAATAAATTTTAGCGCCCTGATAACAGGGCGCTGCTTAATGGCAAGGTGTGCTGAAAAATTCAGCAATTTTAATTTCAGTTTGATTCGGCTTTATCATATATAACGCAGACAGCTTGTTTGAGAGTTCGGCAGTCAGTTCTGCGGTAAGACACATCTTTTCCGCGAGAAAAAACAGCGTTTGACGGAGCAATCCGTCGATTAGCGGAATATCGTCACATTTGATTTTGTAAAGTTTACCGACAGGCGATTGACATTCAAATTCACAAAAGCCGAGCATTTCATCATTTACATAAGCAATATAGGCATTATGCTCGATTTTCAACTGCGATTTTAGATTTTCATCTGCAAGTTTTAATTTAATCAATTTATCTGCCCATCCTTTTTGCATCGGAATATAATGTGCGCACTTCGTTTTCGGTAAGTTCACGCCATTTTCCTTGCGGCAACATTCCAAGTCGCAGTTGACCTATTGAAATGCGTTTTAAACGGATAAGTTCAAGTCCTACCGCCTCGCACATTCTGCGTATCTGTCGGTTTTTGCCCTCATGAATGGTGATAAGCAGTACAATTCTATTCGGCTCGTTTAATGCGATAGTCACTTCTGCAGGTTGGGTTTTGTAACCGTCGTCGAGAGTGACACCCGAAATCAAAGAATTTAACTGTTCATCGTTCATCGGCGGGCGAACGGTAACTCTGTAGGTTTTAGGAATGTGACAGCGCGGGTGAGCCATATAATTAGCAAATTCACCGTCGTTGGTAAACAGTAAAAGACCTTCTGAATCCTTGTCTAACCTGCCGACAGGGTAAACACGCTCACCGACATCTTCAATCAGCATATCGACGCTTTTTCTGCCAAGTTCATCTTTCATAGTTGTGACAAAACCACGCGGTTTATAAAGCATAATGTATCTGCGGGTTTTGCTCGGTCGGATTCGCTTTTTATCAATAGTTACAACATCTTTGCGAGGGTCGATTTTGCAACCGAGTATAGCAGTTCTGCCGTTGACTTTTACCTTTCCGTCCAAAATCAATTCTTCGGCTTTTCTTCTTGATGCAATACCGCTTTGCGATAAATATTTTTGCAGTCTTATATCTTTTTCAGGCATAAATTTCTCCCTTTAAATTTTAATTAAACGCAGAAAGTTTTTGATAAACACATCAATAAATTTTTGCTTTTCTACTATTATAGCAGATTTTTCAGTCGCTGTAAACGGTATTTCTGCGATTTTTTTATTATTCAGATAATATTCAATCGTGCCGACTGTATCGCTGATTTCCACAGGCGCATACAAAAACTGAGGCAGAGCGATTTGTGCGGTGATTTGTGTATCCACAGAATTTGGTACTGAGATTTCAAAAGGCTCGGTTTTAATAGAAATCTCAGCTTTATCACCACCGCAGATGTGCATTTTTTCGGGAAGTAAATTTTGGTTGTAGCTGATAGTCTTGAAGTTTGAATAGCCTATTTCATACATTTGGGCGTGATCAGACCAATCATTCGGAGCATTAAGTGTAACAGCAACAAGTTCAACGCCGTTTCGCTTGCAAGCGCTGACTAAACACCTACCCGATTTTTTCGTAAAACCCGTTTTAACACCGATACACCCATCAAGCGACGAAAGCAGGCGGTTGTGATTTGAATAGGTGCGGTAAGAATTACCGTTATTATACACAGCCTTGTGCGTTTTAGTGCCTACAATTTCTCGGAAAGTTTCGTTTTGTAAGGCGGCAGATGTAAGAATTGCCATATCATAAGCGGTTGTGTAATGACCGTCTGCGTCAAGACCGCTCGGTGTCACAAAATTTGAATTTGTCATCCCGATTTCAAGTGCCGTTTTGTTCATCAGTTTTGCAAATTCAGAAAGCGATCCGGAAATAGCATACGCAATGCAGTTTGCCGCATCGTTGCCCGATTCAAGCATCATACCGTAACACAACTCCAAAAGCGAAATTTTGTCACCTGCCTTGAGTCCGACACTCGTGCCCTCAACCTTTATCATTTCGCTTTTAACAGTCAAAATTTTTCCCATATCGTGCTGACTGCACGCAATCAGTCCGGTTAAGATTTTTGTAGTGCTTGCCATTGTTAGTTGTTTGTCAATGTTTTTTTGCAGTATTATTTCATTTGTCAGCGGGTGATAAAGTATATAACTTTCAGCCGAAAGACTACCTGCGCTTGCGGTTATTTTTAAATTAAATAAAAATACAGTTATAATGATGAATGATAATACTTTTCTAAACAAAAAAATCACCTGCCGATAAATAATATATGCAACAGGCGATTTTTAAATTATAAATTATTCTTCAGTTTCTTTAGTTTCTTCTGTTTTATCTTTTTTGAAGGTGTTTTTTAGTTTTTCAACGAGATCAGGAAGCATAGAAATGACATTCTCACCCGCTGAAGTTTCGGTTTTAACAGGTAAAATCTTAACTTCGTCGTTCAATAAAACAAGGAATGCAACCGGAGTGACTGACATACCTGCGCCACCGCCACCGCCGAAAATTGCGCGTTGCGACTTGCTTGGAATATCACTTCCGCCCGATGCAAATCCGTATGAAACTTTTGAAACAGGGATTGCTTTGATAGTGTCACTGAGTTCAATAGGATCACCTATAATGGTATCAGCAGTTGCCATAGCCTTTAATTTGTCCATAGTAGTTCCCATTATACCTTGAATATTATCGCTCATTTTGAATACACTTTCCTTTCCTGTGGCGCGGAGTAACCCGCGGTTTTTGTAATAATTTTAAATAGGACTCTTATTCCCGTTGCTGTAACAAACAACGGCTTAGTACATATTACCGCAAGACATCTGATGTTGCTTTGCTTTGCGGTATAATCAACTGAAACGTTGACTTTTTGCTTTTTGATGTATATTTTACTTGCAACGAGTCCGAGTACGGTATAAATAATCGGACACAGTTTGCCGTATTCGATTGCAAGATCTCCCGCATCCTTATTTTCATCGCCCAGCACAATATTTAAATAAAGCGGAGAGACAGACACTCTGCGTGTTAATTTGTTTACTTCTTCGAGTAAAGGAATAATATAAACATCTTTAATGTTGATTACTGCGCCGACTAAACCGTGTTTGTTTTTCAAATCTTCAAACATACCGGCTTTTTTGCCCTGTTCCTTCGATTTCGATTTAGACCTTGCATTTTTCGACTTTGGTTTCGACTTTTTTTCTTTGGTTAAATCAAATTTTATGAAACCGTAATATAAGTAAATTTTGAGTTCATCAATATATATGATTTTTAATCGTAAGGGTAAAAGCAACAGTAAAACTACAATCAGAAGTATTATTCCTATAATAATCAGTGCGGTCATTTACTCACTTCCCGATTCGGTGTTTTCACTTTCAGACTGTTCTTCCTGCTTTTCGGGTAAAGGCGGCAAATCATCAAGACTTGAAAGACAAAAACAACGCAAAAATGTGTCGGTAGTACCGTATATAAGTGGCTTGCCTGGGAGTTCGAGCCTGCCTTTCTCTTCAATCAAGCCTTTATCGTACAAACTTGATATTACACCCGAACAGTCAACACCGCGGATTTGTTCAATGAAACTTTTAGTAACAGGCTGGTTGTATGCAATAACCGCAAGCACTTCAAATGCCGCTTGCGACAACGGCGCATTTCGCTTTATTAAAAGCATTTCCTTGACATAGGGGAAATATTCTGTACGCGAGCAAAGTTGGTATTTTTTGTCGAGTTCGATTAACTGAAAACCGCGCGACTGTTCGTTGTACTCATTTTTGAGTTCTTCTGCGAGAGTAGTCACTTCATCTTCAGATAACTGCATTACTTGTGCAAGTCTTGACTTCTCAATCGGCTCACCCGCCGCAAAAATCAATGCCTCTAAAATTGATTTATTGTTCTGCACCGTTCTCACCTCCGGCTGTATTTTTATCATTGTAATTTATAATAATCTCACCGTTTTTCTCTTCGGTTTGAATACGCTTGTTTTTAAGCAGTTCAAGCACCGCCAAAAATGTAGCAATTACTTCGGATTTACTTTCTGCATCGCTGAAAAGTTCTTCAAAACGCACTTTGTTTTTGTGTTTGAACTTGCGAAGTACGGTGACAATACCCGACGACACCGACACAATTTTCTTGTGAACAATACCTGAAAATGCTTTGACATCGGGCGGTAATTTGCGAAGCCCTCGACCTGCCGCATCACCGTAATATTTAATCAGCAAATCAGCATTATGCGTGCGTTTGTATGTCTTATCTGCATCAACTCTGACAGGCTCGCGAACAAACATTTTAAATCCATCTGTACGCTCTGATAGGAGTTGAGCCATCTGCTTACAGATTTGATATTCAATAAGTTCGCCTTGAAGTCCTGCCTTGAGTTCTTCTGCCTCTTCGTGCTTTGGGAGAAGTGAAACTGATTTTAAATAAATCAGCCTTGCTGCCATTTCCAAAAACTCACTTGCAACATCCATATTTTCTTGTTGTGATTGATTGATAAACCCGATATATTGGTCAACTAAATCAACAAGACAAATATCATAAATATTGAGTTTGTTCTTTGAAATCAGGTGCAACAGTAAATCAAGCGGCCCTTCAAAATCGTTTAGTTTAAATGATATACTTTTAAATTCCATATAACACCTTGAATTTACCAAAACAAGTTGAAAAGAACACTGTAAATAAAACCGGAAACAGTCGAAATAACATTTGAAAACGCACCTAATGCGACAAGTGCAAGTGTTATTACAAACAGCATTTGCTCATTTTGCATAATTTTGTAGTAAAGACTGTCACTTAAAAACAGACCTAAAATACGCGA
>JAXJSX010000182.1:0-2640 GCA_036309925.1 Acutalibacteraceae bacterium
CAAAGTCAAAGCATCAAAAAAAGACTACAAACGCAGATTGCTTATCACCGCACTATCGTTTATCGGTGTATGGTCATTTTCACTGTTGCTTTTTGCAGTTTTGCATTTCTGCGGTATTACTCATCCAATGATTTTCGCTTATACAATCCCTGTATCAATACTTGTGTTGCTGATACTTAATTCAATTTGGAAGATGAAACGCGCAAATTTGCAACTTATTTCCGCATTTGTATGGAGTGTTTTGCTGATGCTTTACCTCGCATTTTTAAAACACAACCTGTGGTTACTGCTCTTGCTCGGGATTCCCGCACAAATTATAATTTTGCTGTGTTTCAAGATAAAACGCTGTAAATAAGCAGAAATTGAGCCACTCTACAATTCGTAGAGTGGCGTTTTTTGTTAGTAGATTGAGATTTTTTATAGTAGGTTTACTTTTTCATAATATAATGGTAGAATTTCAGTAAATAAAACAAGGAGTGAATAATATGAGTAAATTTATTTTGAGCGGTTGCTCAACAATGGACTTAACCGAAGAGCGCTTAAAGGAAAGAGATATTAAATATATCTGCTATCATTTCACAATGGACGGCGAAGTTTACCCTGATGACCTTGGTAAAACAATTTCAAATGAGGAGTTTTATCAGAAACTTGTTGACGGCGCGGATGCTACAACATCACAGGTCAATTACGATGAATTTGTTGAATATTTCACCCCGTTTTTAGAGCAGGGATATGATATTTTACACGTTTGTATGTCATCGGGCATCACAGGTGTATTCAACTCTGCGAACATTGCAAAAAATGATCTTTTGGAGAAATATCCCGACCGTAAGATTATCCTTGTTGACTCACTTGCCGCTTCATCAGGTTATGGTCTTTTGATGGAAACACTCGCTGATTTACGCGATAAGGGTATGCCGATGGAAGAAATCGCATATTTCGCTGAAAGCAACAAATTGCATTTACATCATTGGTTTTTCTCAACAGACCTCACATTCTTTGTTAAAGGCGGCAGAATTTCAAAAGCGGCAGGATGGTTTGGTACAATGCTCAACCTTTGTCCATTGCTTAATGTGAGCAACGAAGGCAAACTGATTCCGAGATATAAAGTTCGCGGTAAGCAGGCGGTTATTAAGAAAATCGTTGAGAAAATGGAAGAACACGCCGAAAACGGACACGATTACGACGGTAGATGCTACATCTGCCACGCGGCTTGCATTAAAGATGCAACTGCAGTGCGTGATTTGATCGAGGAGCGTTTCCCGAAACTTAAAGGGAAGGTTGAAATTTACAATATCGGCACTACAATCGGTTGTCATACAGGTCCGGGAACTGTCGCACTCTTCTTCTACGGCGATGAAAGAATTGATTAAGTTAAAAATTTAACGGTTGACTTTTTAAATTTGCAATGCTATAATGAAAGCGTACTCGGTGACTGGCGGATAAAATAGGGCAACCTATATGGAGCCGAGTAATATTTAGCCGACCGTCTGGGCAGTTTTGTAAAGCAAAACTGCCTTTTTGTTTTGCTTTAAAACTTAAATTTAAGCAAAGGATGTGTCGTTTTATGGAAAAGTTAAAAAATGAATGGGAAGGCTTTATAAGCGGTAAATGGTGCAATGAAATCGATGTCAGGGAGTTTATTCAAAAGAACTATACTCCGTATATCAGTGACGAGAGTTTTTTGTGTGGCCCGACTGACAGAACAAAGCGTTTGATACACGCACTCGACCTTAAACTCAAAGAGGAAAAAGAAAACGGCGGAGTTATTAGTATCGACACTAAGACCGTATCTTCACTCACAAACTATCCCGCGGCCTACCTTTTAAAAGAAGATGAACTCATTGTCGGACTTCAGACAGGAGCGCCGCTTGAAAGAGGGGTTAACCCCTTTGGCGGAATTCGTATGGCAAGAAGCGCTTGTAAGGCTTACGGTTATGATTTGTCCGAAGAAATCGAAAACGAGTTTCAGTATCGCACTACCCACAATGACGGTGTCTTCAGAGTGTACACTGATACTATGCGAGCAATGCGCCACGCAGGTATTCTGACAGGTCTGCCTGATGCATACGGACGAGGCAGAATTATCGGTGACTATCGCAGGATTGCACTCTACGGTATCGACTATTTAATAGAGCAGAAGAAAAACGATAAAATTGAACTCGGCAGACAGAGAATGAACGAAGAAACAATCCGTTTGTCAGAGGAACTTTATAAGCAGATTTCGTTCCTTGAAAAACTGCGTGATATGGCGATGATTTACGGTATCGACATTTCAAAACCTGCAACTAACGCTAAAGAGGCAATCCAATGGCTGTATTTCGGCTATCTTGCAGCAAACAAAGAGCAAAACGGTGCGGCAATGTCACTTGGCAGAGTCGGCACATTCATTGATATTTATATTGAGCGTGATATGCGCCGTGGAGTGCTCACCGAAGAACAGGCACAGGAACTCATCGACCAGTTCGTAATCAAACTGCGTATGATAAGACATCTGCGCACCCCCGAATACAACGAACTTTTCGGCGGCGACCCGATGTGGATCACAGAAGCGGTTGGCGGTATGGGCGAAGACGGCAGAACGCTGGTTACAAAGAGCGCATACAGATTTTTACACACTCTTTACAACCTCGGTTGTGC
>JAXJSX010000183.1:0-4708 GCA_036309925.1 Acutalibacteraceae bacterium
ACAGGAAACAATATAATGAAATTACTTTTATTCTTTCTCGGCGGTCTTATCGCAGTCGGGCTTGTCTGCACAATCGTATTCGTTAAAATCCGCAACAAACTTCGCAGCATTATTGGCACGCGCGAACTTTCAGCACTCATAGATTCCGCCAAAAATGACGATACCACCCCAAAATCACTCAGCGGAATGGACAGTTTGGTTTTGCCGAGGATTTTATCCGACTTTCCCGATTTTGACGCAACTCTTGCTGAAACCACAATCCGTGATTTCCTTAAAAACAAATTTAAAAGCGCTGACCGCTTTAGAGTACATAATGTGGTTATAAATGACTATAAAGAATCAAATATCGAAAAAACCATCATTTATCAGGCATCAGCACAGTATTATACCGACAATAAACTCACCCAGCATCGTTACTGTGTGCATTATAGTTATATCACAAGTGCAGATGAAGGTGATGTAGTAGCCGCTGTATGCCCGAATTGCGCCGCACCTTTATCAAAATTGAACACATCAAAATGCGAATACTGCGGTTCAACTGTTTCAGTTGTAATGCATCGGACTTTTGAAATTACAGAATACTACGAAAAATAGCAAAACAGTACCCATAGCGGTACTGTTTTTCATTTTCTCACTATAATGCGACTCAAACTGATAAAATCAAATATCCCTGTTTAGACACAAAATAATTGCGTTTCAATTTATAATTTTAATTAGGAATTTTTTAAAAGTGGGGATTATTATGATTGAAATGATAATGAATTTTTACAAAAATAACATACATATAAAATCAAATTTTATACTAAAATGTATTGTAACATTTTTAGCGGGATTTTTCAGTTCACAAGCATCTGTTTTCGGGGCATCATATCCGCTGTCAGCCGCCATTTGCGCATCTGCAAAGTCGGGACTGTACAGTATCATCGCTTCTTTTGGTGCGATACTTGGTTTTCTATTCCCCACACCGCATACACAAGCAATGCGTTATATCAGCACAATTGTGATAATCCTGTTTTTGAAGTTGATGACCGAAATCGCCTTTGTATCACTCGAAATATCACATTCACCTGCGTGGTACGCCGCACTCGGTATGACAGCAGGAGCATTGTTCTCACTTGCATCATCACCTTTTAACAGCGAAACTGTGTTGATTTACATAGCAGATGTAATACTTGCACTCGTCTTCGCATATTCTATCAGTGACTTTTTTGAAACTTATCGGACAAACAATACACTCAGCGCCTTGTCAATCCGTGAACAGATAAGTATGTATATGCTAATCAGCGTTGTCTTGCTGTGCGTAGATGTAACGATTTTGCCGTTCAGTATCGCTCGGACAGTCGCTTTGCTTATCATATTATACACCGCATTTTCAGATAACGAACTTTCATCAATTACAAGTGCATTTGTATTTATGATAACACTTTGTATTTCAAACGGTGCATACGAACATTCAATTCTGTTCGCCCTTTGCGGTATTTTAGGAAGTGCTATCGGTTCAAAATCAAAGCCTGCGTGTGCTTTATCCGTTTTTGTGTCGTGTATTCTCACAATGGCGGTAAGCAGTAATAAAAATGATATTGCATCAGTCTTGTTTGAAACCGTGATTTCTGCAATACTTTTCATTATAACTCCCAAAAAAGTTAATACAAAAATATCAACAATCGTATCACCAAAGCCTGTACTTGCACGCACAGACCTACTGCGTCGAAATATGGTAAACCGAATGACTTTTGCTTCGCAAGCACTAAAAGAGGTGTCATCAACCGTACAAACAGCCTCAGAGCGGCTGTCAAAAATCAATCTTCCGTCGCTTACATCTGTGTTTGAGAATACACGCGAGGAAATATGCAAAGATTGTACATTGGAGAATCATTGCTTCGGTAAATATAAAATCACGACAGTTTCCGCTTTTAAGCAAATTTGTGAAGAACACCGACATAACTGCGATTTCAACCGTGAAAATCTTCCTAAAAAGTGGTCGTCAAGATGTCTAGAGCCACAGAGAGTTGCACAATCAATCTGTTCGGGGTACGAAGATTATCTGTCTAAAATAGAGGCGGAGCAACGGCTTGCGGAAATCCGTAATGCAGTGTCCGATCAAATGGACTCCTTGGCTATAACTCTCAAGGATTTATCCGCTGAATTTGATACCTATGAGCAATATGATGTAGTGCGTGCGCAAAAGTTAGACAGTAATTTACGCAGAATGGGACTCAAACCTATTGATGTGAATTGCAGAATTGATGTCAGAGGGCGAACAACGGTTGACATCAGTATCCGCAAAAGTGATGTCAGAGCGGTGAATAAATTAGAGCTTTTGAAGCGTGTCAATGCTTCGTGCGGACGCGATTTTGACCTGCCCGTTATCAGCGAGAGCGGTAATTATATAATGATAACCTTGTGCGAAAAAGCGGTGTATAAAATTGATTTCGGAGCGGCTCAACATTCCTATAAAAACGGCAAACTGTGCGGTGATACATATTCTCATTTTTCCGACGGCAAAGGTGCGTCAATTACACTTTTGTCAGACGGTATGGGCTCAGGCGGCCGCGCTTGCGTTGATTCGAGTATGGTGTCAGGGCTGATGAGCAGACTGCTTATCGCCGGTTTTGGCTTTAATTGTGCGCTGAAACTTGTTAATTCAGCGATGCTGTTTAAGTCGAGCGATGAATCGCTTGCAACAGTCGATATAACTTGTGTTGACTTGTATTCGGGAGATACCAAATTTTATAAAGCCGGAGCGTGTGAAACGACTGTTATCCACGGTGCAAAAACTTGCTTTGCGCGTTGCCGAAATTTGCCCGCAGGAATACTTCGTGAGGTCGATTTTGAGATAACCGAAACCACGCTGTGCGAAGGAGATACCGTAATTATGGTGTCCGATGGTGCTCTTTACGATGAAAGCGACAGAATTGAGCAAATCGCACGAAAAATGAACACCGTCTGTGCCCAGCAAACCGCCGAAACAATTTTACAAAACGTGGTATACGACAGGACGGACGGGCATGAAGATGATGTAACTATAATCGTGTTAAAAGTCAAAAAATCACACTAATTTGTATAAATTTCACAAATTAACTCTCTAAATTTCGCCACTTAGTAATTTATTTTTCATAAAAAAATCTTGAAAATTGTTTTCAGGTCTGTTATAATATAGGTAGAAAAATGGAGGTGGATATGGTATGGTTTCAGAAAATAAAGATTCCTTTGTCGAGTATATATTCCATCAAGGGACAAATTTTGAAGCCTATAATTATATGGGAGCACACCGCATCGGTGCGGGTAAAAAAGCCTGTTTTCGCACTTGGGCACCGTCTGCAAAGGCAATCAGCGTCGTGGGCGATTTCAATAGTTGGGATGGAGATGCAAACCCGATGACCAAAATCACCGAAGGCGGTGTTTGGGAATGTATAGTTGATAGGGTTGAGGATTACGATGCCTATAAATTCGCAGTTACCGGTAAAGACGGCAAAACTATAATGAAGTCTGATCCGTATGCGTACCATTTTGAGACCCGTCCGTCAAACGCATCAAAATTTTACACCCTTGATAATTATAATTGGCACGATCAGGAGTATTGTAAAACTCGTACACAGAAAAACAGTCTTAATGCACCCATCAATATCTACGAAGTCAATATCGGCTCGTGGAAAAGATACGATGACGACAACTACCTTGATTATGTTGCGATAGCAAAAGATTTGTCTGAATATGTCAGTTCAATGGGATATACTCACGTTGAGTTAATGCCGGTATCCGAATATCCGTTCGACGGCTCTTGGGGATACCAGGTAACAGGTTACTACGCACCGACTTCAAGATACGGCACGCCGAAAGATTTTATGAAGTTTGTAGATATTATGCACAAAAAGGGAATAGGTGTCATTCTTGACTGGGTGCCTGCTCATTTTCCGCGTGATGAATACGGACTGCGTTACTTTGACGGATCGCCGTGTTATGAATATGCTGACCCACGTAAAGGCGAGATGCCTGACTGGGGAACAATGGTATTCGACTTCGGAAAGCCTGAGGTTATCAGTTTTCTTATATCGAATGCGGTATATTGGTTTGAAAAGTATCATATTGACGGCTTGCGTGTAGATGCTGTATCGTCGATGCTTTACCTTGATTACAGTCGCCAGAACGGTCAGTGGCTGCCGAACATCTACGGTGGCAATGAAAATTTAGAGGCGATCGCATTTTTGAGATTGCTCAATAAAGAAATTTTCCGCCGTTTCCCGCACGCTATGATGATTGCCGAAGAATCAACTGCTTGGGCGAATGTATCGAAGCCTGAAAGCGTAGGCGGTCTTGGATTTAACTTCAAGTGGAATATGGGTTGGATGAACGATATGTTAAGATATATGTCGCTCGATCCGTTCTTCAGAAAGTTCAATCACGATAGTTTGACATTCAGCTTTTTCTATGCTTTTTCAGAGAATTTTATATTACCGATGTCGCACGATGAAGTTGTGCACGGAAAATGCTCACTCATCAATAAAATGCCCGGTGAATACGATGATAAATTTGATTCGTTGCGAGCGTTTTATGCGTATATGATGGCGCATCCCGGCAAAAAGCTGTTGTTTATGGGCCAGGAGTTTGCACAGTTTGATGAATGGAACTTTGCAAAGCAACTCGATTGGGTACTTCTCGGCTACGATAAACACAGACAGATGCAGGAATTTGTTAAGACGCTCAATAA
>JAXJSX010000184.1:0-6902 GCA_036309925.1 Acutalibacteraceae bacterium
GAACAACGGTGCGGATAACCCTCCATTTACCTGCACCAAGTCCAAATGCACCTTCACGGTAACTTTGCGGCACAGTTTTCAGACTTTCCTGCGTTGTTCGCATAACTGTCGGCAAGTTCATTATAACAAGCGTCATTGCACCCGCAATCAGTGATGTTTTCATATTCAAAAACTGACAGAAAAACAGCATACCAACAAGACCATATATGATTGACGGAATACCCGAAAGAGTTTCAGCGGCATATTCAATGATACCTACCATCTTCTTGTTTTTTGCATATTCAGTAAGGTATACCGCCGCACCGACTCCAAGGGGAAGTACAACGAGCAGAGTGGCTAAAATAATATACAGCGTGTTGAGTATATCAGGGAGTATTCCGATTTTCCCTGAAAGATAACTCGGTTTAGTTGAAATCAGTTCAAAGGTGATATGCGGGATTCCCTTATATAAAACATAAACAATTAAGAAAAGTGTTAATGCACAGGTGATGCCGACTGATACTGCCATAAGTGCTTTCATAACTGCAATATACGCTTTTCTCTTTTTCGACAATTTTTTCTCCATATCAGTTTCCTTTCTGCCGTTTTAAGAAGAAGTTAAGGGTGGCGTTGATCAGCATAATAAAGAGGAACAACACAAGGGCTATAGAGAAGAGTGCCTGTTGATGCAAACTCCCCATAGCAGCATATGACATTTCGCTTGAAACCGCAGTTGTGAGAAATCGTACACTTTCAAAAAGTGAAGGCATATTTGCAACATTTCCCGATACCATTATAACCGCCATTGCTTCGCCTATCGCTCTGCCTACACCGAGTACAACTGCTGCGGCAATACCGCTTTTCGCAGCCGGCACAGATACCTTGAAATAAGTTTCAATGGGTGTTGCACCGAGTGCGAGCGAGCCTTCTTCATATTCTTTCGGAACGGCTTCAAGTGCGGTCAATGACACTTTTACAATAGACGGCAGTACCATAACGCTAAGTACAATAATCGCCGCAAGCAAACTCGCACCATCCGAGACATTAAATATATTTCTGATAGCAGGCACAAGTACCAGCATACCTACAAGACCGTACACAACCGATGGAATACCCGCAAGCAAACTGACAGCCGTGCTAACTACTTTTTTTACTTTAGGTGACGCCATTTTTGCAAGAAAAACAGCAGTAAAAAAGCCAATCGGTGTGCCGATGAGAATCGCACCTGCAGTGCCGTATACGCTTGTTAAAATGAAGGGAAGAATACCGAATTTCGCATCAGTTGTAGCGGTTAACCATTCTTTACCAAACAGAAAATCTATAAGTCCGATTTCCTTTATGGCAGGAAGTCCGGAAATTATAAGATATATGCTAATAAGCAAAACAGATCCAACTGTTATAAGACCTAAAATCAAGAAAATACCGTGAACTGTTGTTTCAAGTAATTTTACTTTGTTTTTCATAAATTTTTCTCCAAGCACGACTATAAAGCGGCGGAAAGCCGCCGCTTTAAAACCTTATTTTAGTTTGCGGGTACAACGCCTGCACCTGTGATGATTTCCTTTGCGCTCTCAGATAATGCGTAGTCATAGAACATCTGAGCGGCACTTGATAATGTTACATCTTCTTTTGTTACAAGAACAAACGGGCGTTGGATTACATAACTGCCGTCTTTGATCGTTTCTTCATTCGGTTCGACACCGCCGACAGTGATAGCTTTAACTGTATCTTTTACAGATGCAACCGACGCATATCCGATAGCGTTAGGATTGCTTGCAACAGTTGCGATAACATCGCCTGTTGAAGTGAGTTCCTGGCGGTACTTACATTTGTCTTCGGTGTCTGTTATAGACTCGAAACCGTCACGCGTACCGCTGTTTGCTTCTCTGCCGATAAGAACGATCTCACCGTCATTACCGCCGACATCTTTCCAGTTTGTGATTTCGCCTGTGTAGATTTTTGCAATAGTTTCAACATCTAAATCTGCAACAGGATTTTCAGGGTTTACAATAACAGCAATTCCGTCATAGGCTAAAACTGTTTCTTTTAAACCTTGTGACTTTTCTTCATCCTTGAGTGAACGGCTTGAAAGACCAATATCACATCTGCCTTCAGCAACCGCTGTGATACCTGTACCCGAACCTGTCGGGTTGTATGTAACTGTCACATTGCTGTTTTCTTCCTGGAAGGCTTCACCTAATGCACCGATTACTTTTTCCATTGATGTTGAGCCGTCTGTTGATACTGTACCTGATACTGTTTCTGCGGTGGTTGATGTGGTATCGCCTGACTGTACTTCACCGCAGGATGTGAGTGTGGCAACGACTAAGAGTGCCATTGCAAATAAACTGATGATTTTTTTCATTTTTTTGATCTCCTTCAAATTAATTTAAGTGGTTTTCATCACTACGCTTTTATTCTACATATCACAAGTAAAATCCGTAACCGTGGCTATGTAAAATCGGTGTAAAAAATGCTTGACGGTATAAAATTCGTATGTTACAATATAATATAACAAAGGGATTATGGCGCTGGAATTTGCGTGGCAGATAATTTTTATAACAATCAACCCCGAGTATAGCGCGAAAGTTATACTCGGGGTGTGTTAATCTTAAAATACTAAAATGAAAGGGTTAAGTTTATGAAAATCGCTTTTTACGGTGCGGCACACGAAGTTACAGGCTCTTGTACGGTGATTTATGCTAACGGTAAAACCATTATGATTGACTGCGGAATGGAACAAGGGCCCGACATTTATGAAAACTGCAATCTACCGATGTTGCCGTCACAGGTGGATTACCTGCTTCTCACTCACGCACATATCGACCATTCCGGTAAAATTCCTGCCTTAACATCTGCCGGCTTCAGAGGTCACATCTACTGCACACAGGCTACTGAAAGACTGTGTGAGATTATGTTGCTCGATTCTGCACATATTCAAGAATTCGAAGCAAAGTGGCGTAACCGCAAGGCAAGACGGTCGGGCGGCGGTTTATATGAACCGCTTTATACTACTGAAGATGCTCAAAAGGCAATCAAACAGTTTGTCGGCTGTGATTATGATAAAGAATATCAACTTTGTAAGGGTATAAAAGTTTCCTTTACCGATGCGGGACATCTTTTAGGTTCTGCGAGTGTAACTCTTGAAATCATCGAAGGGGGCAAAAGTGAAACCATTGTTTTTTCGGGCGACCTTGGAAACTTCAACCGCCCGCTCATCCGCGATCCCGGTCAGCCGAAAAAGGCAGATTATGTTGTTATAGAGTCTACTTACGGTAACCGTCTGCACGGGGAGCGACCTGATTATGTCAGTCAACTCACTCGAATAATTCAAGAAACCTTTGACCGTGGCGGAAATGTTATCATTCCATCGTTTGCAGTTGGCAGAACACAGGAACTTTTGTATTTATTGCGTATAATAAAGGAACAAAAACTGATTTACGGTCACGATAATTTCCCGGTGTATGTCGACAGTCCTTTGGCTGTTGAAGCAACCGAAATTTACAGTAGCGATTTAACTGATTATTTCGATGATGAAACACTCGACCTTCTTCATAAAGGGATAAACCCGATTAAATTCCCGGGGCTGAAATTATCGCTTACAAGTGACGATTCGGTTAAAATTAACCTCGATAAATCACCGAAAGTCATTCTTTCCGCAAGCGGAATGTGCGAAGCCGGAAGAATCAGACACCACTTAAAGCATAATTTGTGGCGAGAGGAGTGTACTGTTTTGTTTGTGGGCTATCAGGCGGTAGGTACACTCGGCAGAATAATCACTGAAGGTGCATCTACGGTTAAACTTTTCGGTGATGAAATCAAGGTGAATGCCCACATTGAACAGCTCGAAGGCATCAGCGGTCACGCAGATAGGGATATGCTACTTAATTGGCTTGACGGTTTTGATGAAAAGCCGAAAACCGTATTCGTAAATCACGGCAGTGATGAAGTATGTGATGAATTTTCAGAAACGATTAAGAATAAACTCGGTATCAATTCTACTGCTCCGTATAACGGCGCTGAATACGATTTGATTTCGGGAGTTTGTATAAAAGTCGGCAATAAAAAACGAATTATAAAACAATATATCAGCAATTCCAAAAAGCACGAATCATCTGCATTTGGCAGACTGTTTAACGCAAGTAGAAGGCTTTTGTCGGTTGTTGATACATATCGCGAGTGCGCAAATAAGGATATAGCAAAATTTGCTGATCAAATTATTGCTCTTTGCGATAAATGGGAACGATAAATCCAGGAGGTACATTATGAAAATATGCGTATTTGGTGCTGCAAGCTATGAAATCGACTCTTTATATATAGAAACGGTAGAAAATTTGGGCGAAACAATGGCAAAGAGAGGACACTCTCTCGTTTTCGGCGCAGGCGGTAACGGACTTATGGGAGCTGTCGCAAGAGGTGTACAAAAGGCAGACGGTGAAATCTACGGTGTTATACCCGAGTTCTTTCGTGATGAAAATATCGAAGCAATTTTTGATGACTGCACAGAATTGATTTTCACCGAAACAATGGCACAAAGAAAAACTACAATGGAAGATTTAGCCGATGCTTTTATTATTGTCCCCGGTGGAATAGGTACATTTGAAGAGTTCTTTGAAGTTTTAACATTAAAACAACTCGGCAGACACACAAAGCCGATTGTGATTTTGGATGTAAATGGCTACTACACAAAGCTTGAAGATTTCCTCAAATTTTCTGTTGGTGAAAGGTTTATAAAGAGTGATTGTAAAAATCTTTACGGCTACGAAACCGATGTTATCAAAGCGATTGAATATATCGAAAATGATGAACGAATAATCCATAATGTCCACGATATGAAAAAAGGATAAGCATATAAACAGCAACGGCGGTAGGGGAGTAAAATCCCTTACCGCCGTATATTTTTGAAATAATTATTTTGCCATAAAGCTAAACGCGGGAGTTTTTGAAAAATCAAATTTCCATTTGCCATCGACCTTTACGAGCTTGTCATATATGAATAATATGTATCCAATAGCAACAAACAATGCGAGTAAAACACCGATCCACGCCATTAAACCGCCGAAGCCGAGTTCGCTCATATCAAGGAAGAAATACGGGTATCTGCCTGTATTCGCACCCATAATTTCAATAACGATGACATATATCAAGGGCAAAATGATAGCGATGATTGGGTCAAGATAGCCGATGCTCTTATGTTCGTCGAACAGTATCGTGTCAACAATGAACAGCACAGGGCAAGCCACATGATAACAAATATTTGCAATATTATTCCAAAAGTTGATTGTATTCGGCTCGCCGAGAAGCAGACCGTATGCAATAAAAGTAATGGAAATGATCAGAGTTGCCGTGAATTTAATGTGCTTTAAATACCGATTGTGGTTATATCCGCACAAATTTCCCGCACGAAGTTGTTTTACATCGTCATAGAGACAGGCAACCATTACCCCAAAGCAAAGGTAGTTGCTGAGATTTGTATAAAAATAAAAGAAGTCGCTTGTGAATGTTACGGTATCGTGTCCTTTAACGGAGAAAAAATCGGTAATGAAAAGTATGGCAAAAAAGGATACCGTACAAAAGGTTGTTCTGTAAATCAGTTTCGTAACAAGGTTGTTATTCATATGTATGTGATCTCCAATTTCACTTGGTCTTAATATAAAATTCTGCTGTGCTTTGGCAGGAGCCTTTCTGTAAATGCAACTTTACTCTTTAGAATTATCTTGAGAGAGTTTGCAAAGGATATTGTAAAACTCAGGATATTGTTTTCGTATGTTAATTGGTACGCCCGAATTTGCCACAAAGCAATGACTGCTTTTGGCTGTGAAAACAACGGTGTCTTTCACCGTCATCGTAAAGTTGAATACCAACCTCGCGCTTGTGACCTCTGCCAACTGAATATTTATTTCAATTACATCAGCAAAAGTGGTAGTCTTTTTATAGTTGCAGTTTACACTTACTACCGGAGAAACGACGCCGTGCTCCTCCAATTTATCATAACCCCATCCAATGTTCTTGAGAAAATCTACACGCGCTTCTTCCATAAAACGAATGTAGTTGGAATGATGGGTAATACCCATTCTGTCTGTTTCATAATATTGTACAGTATGCTTGTAAATTGACATAGTGTTATCCCTCCATCAAATGATTTTTATTTGACTGATACATAGTATAATATAGGAAATTTAATTTGTCAAGGAAGATTGTTTATGAATTATCAATCTTTTGTAGCGTAACAATACAAAACTGTTAAAAATGACGCTCTTGCCTTTTATTTTTGACTCTGCTTTCTTCTTTTACGGCGAACACGGTTTATGTGTCGCTCAAAATCACCGTTTGTAATGAGTTCCGCCAAAATATATTGCTCAAAAACGGGGACAGTACAGGAATAAAAGCCGAGTTTGCTTTCAAAGTCAGCAAGCAGACTTTCCGGCAAAATCATATACCCTATACGGATTGACGGTGCAATGGTTTTAGAAAAGGTGTTAAGATATATAACCGAGCCGTGATCTGCCAGCGAAAACACAGTGTCCTCGTTCTTCTTAGAAACTGTCAGTTCAGAATCGTAATTATCCTCAATAATATATCCACCCCGTTTTTTTGCCCATTGTATGTATTCATACCGCTTTGATGCACTCGCTGTAATGCCGCTCGGGTAACTGTTAAATGGGGTGATATGCAACACCGTTGCCTGCGTTTTTTCGAGTTCAGACGACTTTATTCCGTCATTGTCGAGCTTTAATAAATCGCAACATACTCCGTTGGCTTCATATACTCTGCGTATTTTCTCGTATGATGGATTTTCAAGCGCAAATACTCGCTGACTGCCGAGTAATTGTACAATCAAACTGTAAAGATACTCCGCACCCGAACCGATAATCACTTGTTCGGGACGAACGGTAATGCCGTTACTGCGTGCTAAATATGAA
>JAXJSX010000185.1:0-4396 GCA_036309925.1 Acutalibacteraceae bacterium
CTTGTTCACGAAAACACGCCACGTCAAATTGACATTTTTACCGATTGGTCAAAGATTGAACGCGGCGAACGGCTTGAAGACACCGTTGAAGACATCCGCACACGCTACGGCAAAAGTGCGGTTTTGCCTGCTACCCTTTGCCGCGATATCAAAATGCCCGATGACGCTAAATCGCACATAATTATGCCCACCGGGATGGTAACTCAACACTCGTAAAATTTTAGTTGACAAAAGTAAAATTTTGCGGTATAATGAATATATCTTATATTTTGGAGGAGATCAACATGAAAAGCCTTAAAAAGATTTTAGCCGCAATGATTGCGATAGTTACTGTTTTTTCGCTCGCAGGTTGCGGTGAAACCGAAACCGGCAAATACATTATCTATTCCGATAATTCTTTTTCTCCGTTCGAGTTCTATGACAACGAAACTCAGAAATACATCGGCGTTGATATGGACATTTTAGCAGCAATTGCTGAAGATCAGGGGTTTGAATACGAAATGCGTAATGAAGGCTTCGATGCTGCAATGGGCGCAGTTCAGGCAGGTCAGGGTCACGGTATGATCGCAGGTATGACAATCAACGACGAAAGAAAATTAACCTTTGATTTCTCAGACGGTTACTTTGAAGACGGTTCTATCCTTGCTGTTGCAGCAAACAGCACAATCGCATCTGTTGAAGACCTTAAAGGTAAGGTTGTAGCTGCTAAAAAAGGTACAACCAGCACAGATTACGCTGAAAGCATTAAAGATCAATATGGCTTCACAATCACTTATTTTGAAGATTCGCCGACAATGTATCAGGCAGTTGTAACAGGTTCTGCTGTTGCTTGCTTTGAGGACTTCTCGGTTGTCGGTTGGGCAATTAAGAATGACGGCGTAGCACTCAAAACAGTTGGCGAAGTTGTAAATCCCGCATATTACGGCTTCGGCGTTAAAAAAGGTATGAATTCAGAACTTATCGAAATGTTCAACAAAGGTCTTGCTAATATCAAGGCAAACGGTAAGTATGACGAAATTCTCGCTCGCTATGGTTATGCTCAATAATTAAAGTAAAAAATTAAGCAACGATTTCGTTTTATCGGAATCGTTGCTTTCAATGAAAGTGGTATTAAATTGGATTTTTCAAGAGTATTTGAAGAGGCTACACCTTTACTTTTAGACGGTTTAGGTACAACGGTTGTCATTTCCGTTTTAGCCATTTTAATAGGACTTGTTATCGGTCTTATCACCTGCTTTTTAGGCAGATCGAAATTTATAGTGTTCAGAGCAATCGCGGCCGTATATGTATGGTGCATTCGCGGCACTCCTATGATTGTGCAAGCATATCTTGTGTTCTTTGCTATCCCACAGGTAGTGCAGACTTTTTCACCGGGATTCACAATTACTGCGTTTACAGCCGGCTTAATCACATTAAGCCTTAATGCCGGTGCATATATGTCAGAGATTTTCAGAGGCGGTATCTCAGCTGTTAGCAAAGGTCAAATCGAGGCGGCACGCAGTCTCGGACTCAGTCAGTCCAGAACAATGCTTAAAATTGTTCTTCCTCAAGCATTTAAAATAAGTATTCCGTCGCTTGTCAATCAGTTTATCATCACCGTTAAGGATTCATCTATCCTTTCTGTAATCGGTCTTGCAGACATCGTAAACCAAGCAAAAGTATATGTAGGCTCAACCTACGATTTCTTTCCAGCATACATTACCGTTGCGGTGTACTACCTCGTATTCATCTCAATACTTATGGTAATTTCAAAATTCATAGAGAAGAAGTTTAGTTATGACAAAAAAAGTAAGAGTTAAAGATTTACACAAAAGTTTTGGGGATCTCGAAGTTTTAAAGGGTATTGACCTTGAAATCAACGAAGGCGAAGTCGTGTGTTTAATCGGACCGTCCGGTTCGGGTAAATCAACAATTCTTCGTTGCTTAAACCGTCTTGAAGAATCAACATCGGGCACGATTGAGGTTGACGGCTACGAGATTTCCGATAAGAAAATAAATATCAATAAAGTCAGAGAAAATATTGGTATGGTGTTCCAGCAGTTCAATCTTTTTGCAAATAAAACTGTGCTCCACAACATTATGTTTGCTCCTGTTGAACTAAAAAAGATGACTAAAGCGCAGGCGCAAGAAAAAGCTATGCAATTACTCGAAAGAGTAGGTCTTGCTGATAAAGCGGATGCATATCCGCATCAACTTTCAGGCGGTCAGCAACAGCGTGTAGCGATTGCTCGCGCACTTGCAATGAACCCGGACATTATGCTGTTTGATGAGCCTACATCAGCGCTTGATCCCGAAATGGTTGGCGAGGTTTTACAGGTTATGGACGAACTCGCAAACGAGGGTATGACAATGGTTGTAGTTACTCACGAAATGGGATTTGCACGAACCGTTGCAGACAGGGTAATTTTCATGTCGGACGGTGTCATCGTTGAACAGGGCGCACCTGAAGAATTTTTCAGCAATCCCAAAGAACAACGCACAAAGGATTTCCTTGGCCGAGTTCTTAACGCAGACTGACATATTAAAGAAGACGAATGCAAATTCGTCTTCTGTTTTTGCGTTTTTGCGAAAAATATGTTGCAATTTCTCGAATTTG
This sequence comes from Acutalibacteraceae bacterium, assembly GCA_036309925.1. Lineage (GTDB taxonomy): Bacteria > Bacillota > Clostridia > Oscillospirales > Acutalibacteraceae > RUG14109. The sequence continues at coordinate 2,597 of JAXJSX010000185.1, forward strand.
TGATATAATTACATAAGCAATTTATTGGTTAGGAAAGTGTATATGTATAAAATAGTAAATAAAAAATCATTAAATTCATTCGTCACTATGATGGATATTGAAGCGCCGTTTGTCGCAAACAAAGCACAAGCCGGCCAGTTTATCATACTTCGTGTCGATGAAGACGGCGAGCGTATTCCGCTTACAGTAGCAGGATACGACCGCGAAAACGGAACAGTTAAAATCATTTTTCAGATTGTAGGTGCTACAACTGAGAAATTAAATCATAAAAATGAAGGCGACTATATACAAGACTTTGCCGGCCCTCTCGGTGTCCCCACAAAAGTCGAAGGACTTAAAAAGGTTTGTATTGTCGGCGGCGGCGTAGGATGCGCAATCGCTTTGCCTGTTGCACAGCGTTTGAACGAATTAGGCTGTGAAGTCACATCTGTTATCGGCTTCCGCTCAAAAGATCTGGTTATTTTAGAGGATGAATTTAAGTCGGTTTCAAACCGCCTTTTCGTTATGACAGACGACGGCAGTTACGGCACAAAAGGTAATGTTTGCGCACCGCTGAATGAGATGTTTGCAAACGGCGAAAAGTTTGATGAAGTTATCACAATCGGACCGATTATTATGATGAAATTTGTAGTCGAAGCGGTCAGACCTACGGGTATCCCGTGCACCGTTTCTATGAACCCGGTTATGATCGACGGTACGGGTATGTGCGGCGGTTGTCGCCTCACTTTACATAAAGACGGCAAAAACGTTACAAAATTTGCGTGCGTAGATGGCCCTGATTTCAACGGCTATGAGGTAGATTTTGACGAAGCAATGTCGCGTAATACAATGTACCGCGATTTCGAGCGACACGCATATGAAGATACTTGTAACCTTTTTAAAAAGGAGGTAAAATAATGGCAACTCCTAATATGAACCCAAAGAAAAACGAAATGCCGTCGCAAGATCCAAAAGTCAGAGCGCACAATTTTGATGAAGGTGCACTCGGTTATGACGAGCAAACTGCACTTGACGAGGCGATGCGTTGCCTTAATTGCCCGAAAATGCCTTGCGTTTCAGGTTGCCCTGTAAACATACATATCCCCGCATTTATTTCTAAAATTAAAGAGGGAGATTTTGAGGGTGCTTATCAAATAATCAGCGAAACTTCTACTTTACCGGCTGTTTGCGGCAGAGTTTGTCCGCAGGAAAAACAGTGCGAATCCAAATGTGTTCGCGGTGTTAAAGGCGAGTCTGTTGGTATTGGTAGACTTGAACGCTTTGTTGCAGATTGGCACAATGCTCATTCAAATGAAGTACCTAAAATTCCTGAATCCAACGGTCATAAAGTCGCTATTGTAGGTTCGGGCCCTTCAGGTCTTACTTGTGCGGGCGACCTTGCAAGAAAAGGCTATAAAGTTACGGTTTTTGAAGCACTTCATACCGCAGGCGGCGTGCTTGTCTATGGTATTCCCGAATTCCGTCTGCCGAAAGCAATCGTTCAAAAAGAGGTTGACAACCTTAAAGCGATGGGTGTTGATATCGAAACCAATATGATTATCGGCAAAACTTTAACAGTTGATGAACTGCTTGAAATGGGTTACGAAGCGGTGTTTATTGGTTCGGGTGCGGGACTTCCGAGTTTTATGGGCATCCCCGGCGAATCTTTAAAGGGCGTTTATTCGGCAAATGAGTTTTTGACTCGCTCAAACTTGATGAAAGCGTATAAGGATAATCCCATTACTCCGATTATGAAAGGTGGCAAAGTCGCTGTAGTCGGTGGAGGTAATGTTGCAATGGATGCAGCACGCACCGCACTTC
>JAXJSX010000186.1:0-2421 GCA_036309925.1 Acutalibacteraceae bacterium
CTCCTTGTTCGAGTCCCTTCTAAATCAGAACAAAAAAACAAAGCAGAGGAAAAATCCTCTGCTTGATTTTGGCGCGCTGGAAGGGACTCGAACCCCTGACCTACTGGTTCGTAGCCAGTCACTCTATCCAACTGAGCTACCAGCGCAGGTGCAGTCGTTCGACTGCCATATTATAATATCACATTATTTTTAAAAATGCAAGTACTTTTTTCAAATTTTTTAAAAAATTTTTCAATATGCGTTTTATTTAATAAACATCGCATCGCCGAAACTGAAAAAGCGATATTTTTCTGCTACTGCGGTGTTGTAGGCATTGAGTACATTTTCCCTGCCTGCAAGTGCACTGACAAGCATAATAAGAGTGCTTTCGGGCAGATGGAAATTTGTAATCAACGCATCTAAACATTTGAACTTATACCCCGGATAGATAAAAATCGAAGTGTCGCCCTCACATTCACGGATGCCCTGCGCTGCCACCGTTTCGACAGTTCTGCACGAAGTCGTGCCAACGCAGATAACACGACCGCCGTTCGCTTTAGTTTGATTTATCAGATCAGCCGTTTGCTTTGGCATACGATAATGTTCGGTGTGCATTTTATGATTTTCAATTTTTTCCTCTTTCACAGGGCGAAAAGTTCCGATGCCCACATGCAAGGTAACATATCCGATATTAACGCCCATTTGCTCGATTTCACCGAGCAATTCCGGGGTGAAATGCAGTCCCGCAGTAGGAGCGGCGGCAGATCCCTCATATTTTGCGTATACAGTCTGGTATCTGTCGGAATTTTTCAGTTCTTCGTGAATATAATGTGGCAGAGGCATTTGCCCGATTTTGTCGAGGATTTCATAAAAAGACCCCTGATAGTCGAATTTCACAACACGGTTACCGTTGTCAAGTACATCGGTGACAATGCCGTTCATCACACCGGAAAAGTCAAACTCGTGCCCTACCCTTGCCTTTTTACCGGGACCTGCAAGTGCCTCCCATTTACCGTCTGACAAATCTTTAAGCAGTAAAAACTCGACTTTCGAGCCTGTGTCCTTACGGGTACCGTAAATTCGCGCGGGGATAACCTTTGTGTCGTTTAAAATAAGGCAGTCGCCGGGTTTCAAGTAATCTTTTATATCGTAAAAGTGCTTGTGTGTGATTTCACCGCTATCCCTTGACAGCACGAGCAACCTTGAGTTTTCTCGGTTGTCTGCGGGATGCTGTGCGATAAGTTCTTCGGGCAAATAAAAATTAAAATCACTTTTATTCATAGTGTTGACATTCCTCTCGATTTATGATAAAATAATTGATAATTGCAGAATATCTTTAATTATATTGTAAAAGTTGCAATTATTCAACCTATTTTTTAAATTTGTTATTTTTTAATTGAGGAAGGTTTTAGTATGAAGAATTACAATGTTGGTATTATCGGTGCTACAGGTATGGTCGGTCAGAGATTTGCAACTCTGATGGAAAATCATCCGTGGTTCACAGTTAAGGTGCTTGCTGCATCTCCCCGTTCAAAAGGCAAGACCTATAAAGAAGCTGTCGGCAACCGTTGGGCAATGACTACTCCGATGCCCGAAAAATATGCTGATATGATTATGCTCGACGCTACCGCTGATATTGAAGAAATCGCATCACAGGTTGATTTTGTATTCTGCGCTGTTGATATGAAAAAAGATGAAATCAAGGCGCTTGAGGAAGCATATGCAAAGGCTGAATGCCCGGTCGTTTCCAACAACTCTGCACATCGTTTCACTCCCGATGTTCCTATGATCGTTCCCGAACTCAACTACGATCACGCTAAAATCATTGATGCACAGAAAAAGCGTCTTGGCACAAAAAGAGGCTTCGTATCTGTAAAATCCAACTGCTCGTTGCAGTCATATGTACCTGCACTTTATCCGCTTGACAAAGCAGGCTACACAGTCAAAGATGTACTCGTATGTACATATCAGGCAATTTCAGGCGCAGGCAAAACATTTGCTACCTGGCCTGAAATGGTTGATAATGTTATCCCCTACATTGGCGGTGAAGAAGAAAAATCAGAAAAAGAGCCTCTCAAAATTTGGGGTGAAATCAAGGGTGATGAAATCGTATCTGCTAACAGACCGAATTTCACCGCACAGTGCCTGCGTGTACCTGTGTCAGACGGTCATATGGGCGCTGTATTCGTAAGATTTGAAGAAGGTAAAAAGCCGACAAAAGAAGAAGCTATCAAAGTTTGGCGTGAATTTTCATCAAAACCGCAGGAACTCAAACTCCCGAGCGCTCCTGAACATTTCCTTTATTATTACGAAGAGGATAATATGCCCCAGACCAATCTTAACCGTATGAACGAAAACGGTATGGCTGTATCTGTCGGCAGACTCAGAGAAGACACACAGTATGACTACAAATTCGTATGCCTTTCACACAACACTTTAAGA
>JAXJSX010000187.1:0-11551 GCA_036309925.1 Acutalibacteraceae bacterium
CCTTCGACCGATAACCTGATTTGGATAATGCCAACGTAGGAACGCCTGACAATATAAGTGCTGTTTTAATGGGACATTACCAATTCGGTAGTGTCCTATTTTTATTGCAAAGGAATGGATAACAAATGATTACCGGTGCAATATTTGACCTTGACGGCACATTGTTAGATTCAATGTCTGTTTGGGAAAATATCGGTGGAAATTACTTGCGATCACTCGGATACGAACCAAAAGCGGATTTGAATGAAAGGCTCAAGACGATGAGTTTATATCAGTCGGCGTGCCTTTTCAAAAGCGAGTACGGTGTTACTGCGTCAATCTCTAAAATTATGAACGGCGTAAATAAAGCAATCGAAAACTACTATTTTAATGATGCTGAGTTGAAGCACGGTGTTAAAGAGTTTTTAAAAGAACTCTATTACCGCAATGTGAAAATGTGTATTGCGAGTGCGACCGACCGTTATCAAGCATCAGTGGCGTTAAAGAGGTGCGGTGTTTTAAATTATTTTTCAGAAATTTTCACCTGCAGTGCTGTTGGGAGCGGTAAGGACAGTCCCGAAATCTACCGCAAGGCACTAAAATACATCAACACACCTAAATCTAAAACTCTTATATTTGAAGATGCGCTTTACGCACTGAAAACCGCAAATGCTGACGGGTTTATCACTGTTGGTGTTTACGATAAATATGAACATCAGCAAGATGAAATGAGAAAGACATCGAATTTTTATTTAAATGATTATAAACAATTAAATGATTTTTGGAAATATGCAGAAAACTTATAATTCTGCATATAAAGCGACAGATTGGGGGCACCACCTTGTGTCGCTATATAAAACTATGCTGAATATGAAAGGGGAAATTTAATTGAAAATGAAAACAGCATTGAGCGTTGCGGGAAGCGATTGCAGCGCAGGCGCCGGTATTCAGGCAGATATAAAAACAATGACTATGAACGGTGTTTACGCTATGAGCGTGATAACAGCACTGACAGCGCAAAACACAACCGGTGTTAGAAGTATTATGGAAGTTACGCCCCGTTTTTTAGGTGAACAACTGGATGCGATATTTGAGGATATTTTCCCCGATGCTGTAAAAATCGGGATGGTATCATCAAGCGCACTAATTGATGTTATCGCAGAAAAACTCATACATTACAATGCGAGAAACATTGTTGTCGATCCTGTTATGGTTGCAACGAGCGGCTCGGCCTTAATCGAAAATGACGCGGTATCAGCACTTTTAAAAAGGCTGATTCCCATTGCCACGGTTATAACGCCTAATATCCCTGAAGCACAGGCAATATCAGGACTTAACATAAACAACCAAAATGATATGATTGCCGCCGCAAAACAAATCGGTGATACATATGGCTGTGCGGTGCTTTTAAAGGGTGGTCATAGTGTAAGTGATGCAAATGACCTTTTGTATTCAAACAGTAATTTTAAATGGTTTTACGGCAAACGAATAGACAATCCAAATACTCACGGCACGGGTTGTACATTATCGAGTGCGATTGCTGCAAATCTCTCAAAGGGATATTCACTTGAAGACTCTATAAGAGTTGCAAAACATTATATTTCGGGTGCACTCAACGCAAATCTCGATTTAGGAGTAGGCTCAGGCCCAATGAATCACGCTTTCAATTTAAATGATGAATTTTCAAAGGAGGCTGTTTTTGATGAATGATAAACGAACTACCGTTTTTGAAAACGGCCTTATATGGTTTGGTGCGGCAGTATCGCTTGCGGAAATACTTACAGGAACACTTTTTGCGCCACTTGGGTTTGTAAAAGGTGCTGCAGCAATTATACTCGGACATATCATCGGATGTTCAATGTTGTTTCTGGCCGGACTTATAGGCGGTAAAAATCGCAAAAGCGCAATGGAAACTGTAAAAATGAGTTTCGGACAAAAGGGAAGTCTGCTTTTTTCAGTTTTGAACATTTTACAACTTGTCGGCTGGACTGCGATTATGATATACGACGGCGCACTTGCAGCAAACGGCATTTTTAATATAGGAAACGCAATATGGTGTTTGCTGATTGGTGGTTTGATTATTATTTGGATTGCTATCGGTGTTAAAAATCTTGGAAAAGTAAATACCGTTGCAATGACGGCACTGTTTATACTCACGATTGTTATCAGTCTTGTGGTTTTCAGGGGAGATAATGCTGTTATGCCAAACGAAGAAATGTCGTTTGGTGTGGCGGTCGAGCTTTCAGTTGCAATGCCGTTGTCGTGGTTACCGCTTATCAGCGACTATACAAGAGAAGCGCAAAAACCCGTGAAAGCAACGGCTGTGAGTGCTGTTGTATATGGTCTTGTAAGTTGTTGGATGTACATTATCGGTATGGGCGCAGCTGTTTTTACAGGTGAATCAAATATTGCTCAAATATTGCTCAAAGCCGGACTCGGTGTTGCAGGACTTATGATAGTTGTATTTTCAACAGTTACAACCACCTTTCTTGATGCTTATTCTGCGGGTATTTCGAGTGAGTCGGTTTGCAAGAAGTCCAACGGTAAATGGATTGCGGTTGTTGTTGCAATAGTGGGGACAGTATGTGCAATCTTGTTCCCTATGGATAATATAACAGATTTTCTATATTTGATTGGCTCTGTTTTTGCGCCGATGATTGCTATTCAAATAGCAGATTTCTTTATTTTGAAAAAGGATAAAAGTCAAATGTCGTTTGATTTTCAAAATCTGATTATTTGGCTTATCGGCTTTATAATTTACAGACTTCTTATAAGTTTTGATATTCCTGTTGGCAACACCTTGCCTGATATGGTGATTACCGTGTTGATAACCGTTATTGTAAATAAGTTGTGGAGGGAAAAGAAAAATGGGTAGATGTGTTATTATCGGCGGTGCAGATATAAATAATTATGATTTTATTAGAGATAATTTCAGGGCGGATGATTTTTTCATCTTTTGTGACTGCGGCTTGCGTCATCGACAGCCTTTGGGCGTGGATTGTAATCTGATTATCGGGGATTTTGATTCTTATGATAATCCAATGGGGGACATCGAAACGATTGTATTGCCCTGCGAAAAAGATGATACCGATACGGTTTTCGCCGTAAAAGAAGCACTCAAACGCGGGTTTGACGACTTTTTGATTATCGGCGCTATCGGCGCAAGACTTGACCACACACTTGGCAATGTATCAATTTTACTGTTTTTGGACGAAAAGGGCAAGACCGCAAAAATAATTGACGATTATTCTGAAATGCAGATCGTTTCAAAAAAGCCCGCGTTCATCAGTGATCGTTATTCCTATTTTTCCTTGCTGAATATTTCCGGTGTTGCAAAGGGGATTGCCGTTGAAAACGCAAAGTATCCTTTAAATGATGCGGAGATTTCTTGTGAGTATCAATATGGTGTCAGCAATGAAGTGTTACCGGGCAAAACCGCTAAGGTCACAGTTAATGAAGGGAAATTGCTTTTAATTAAAGTCAGATAAAGAAAAACGGTAATCGGATAACAAATTCCGATTACCGTTTTATCAGTTTTTTGTAATGCCTGAAAAATTCGCCATTATCTTTTTAGTGCCGACTGATTCAAATGCAATTTCGAGTAAACTGTCGTTTCCCATTTTTCTGACATTCAGCACCATACCATCGCCGAATACCTTGTGATGAACATTGTCGCCAATGTTAAATGTTGTAGTTGTTGGTTTCGCCGGAGCACTCTTTTGTGATGCAAAATCTCTGAATTTGTGTTTCGATGAATTTTTCTGCTTGTACTCTGAAAAACCGTCGAATCCGCTTGAGATTACTGCGGGAGTTTCAATTTGAGCATATTGCGGTGGGATTTCATCAAGAAAACGCGAGGGGGAGTTGTTAGTTGTTTTACCAAACATAACACGGCTTTTAGCGTTTGTAATATGAAGACTGCGTTTTGCTCGTGTTATGCCTACATACGCAAGCCTGCGCTCTTCTTCAATCGCCTTATCACCGCCGTAAATGCTTTGCGTACCGGGGAAAATACCTTCTTCAAGTCCGATAATGAAAACATTGTCAAACTCAAGACCTTTGGCTGAGTGAAGCGTCATCATAACAACTCTGTCATCGGATTGGTCGAAATTATCAAGATCGGTAATGAGCGCAATCTGTTCCAAAAAGTCAGAAAGAGTAGCGTTTTCATTTTCCTGCTCAAACAAAAGGATGTTGGATAAAAGTTCGTTTACATTTTCAATTCTGTCTTGCGCTTCAACGCCTTGATTACGCAGTGCAGTCATATATCCCGACTTGTCAAGCACCAATTCAAGCAATTCGTAAATGCCAATATCATCTGAAACATCAATAATACTTTGCATAAGCCTTGAAAAGTCAAGCAACTTTGATGATGCACGCGAGAGTAACGCAAATTCATCTGAATGGCTGATAATGTCAAATAAGGTTCTGCCTGTTGCTGTTGCGATTTGGATTGCTTTTTCAACGGTGGCATTGCCAATTCCGCGTTTGGGCTCGTTGATAATGCGTGAAAGACGTAGATTGTCAGCAGGATTGTTGATAAATGATAAATACGACATCACATCTTTAATTTCTTTTCGCTCGTAAAAACGAAAACCACCGACAATTTTATAGGGTATGCCTAATCGCATAAATACATTTTCAATCGCGTTTGATTGTGCATTCATTCTGTAAAGCACAGCGCAGTCTGACAACTTCTCACCTGCACGCATTTTATCAAGAATAGTATCAGCAACATAACGCGCTTCTTCTTGTTCTGTTGTGGTGGTATGGATTACAACCTTGTCGCCGTCCCCGTTATCCGTCCAAAGATTTTTACCTTTTCTATCGTAATTGTGACTGATAACCGCATTTGCAGCATTTAAAATATTTGATGTCGAACGGTAATTTTGTTCAAGCCTGATTACTTTTGCATTGCCATATTCTTTTTCAAAATTTAAAATATTTTCAATAGTTGCACCGCGGAAACTGTAAATTGATTGGTCGTCATCACCCACAACACAGATATTTTGACTTTTCTTTGCGAGTTCACGCACCAAAACATACTGTGCGTGGGAGGTGTCTTGATATTCGTCTACCATTATGTAGCGGAATTTATTTTGATATTTTTCGAGCGTTTGTGGACTTTCTGAAAAAAGCCTGACAGTATTGAAAATCAAATCATCAAAATCCATTGCATCGCTGTCTGCAAGTGTGCGTGAATACAATTTATACACCCTTGCAATTTGGCGTTTGCGCTCATCATAACCCGCACTTTTCTCGTATTCATCGCAATCAATAAGCGAGTCCTTTGCACTTGAGATTTCGTATATCACAGACTTTACAGGCACTAAACCATCATCAATCTCAAGACGTTTCATACATTCTTTTACAACGCGTTTTTGGTCGTCAGCATCGTAAATTGTAAAATGTGAGGAATAACCGATTTTATCCCCGTCAAAACGCAAAATTTTCGCACAGGTGGAGTGGAATGTACCTGCCCAAATTTTCTCTCCGTCTTCACCGAGCATATTTACAAGGCGCTCTTTCAATTCATTTGCCGCTTTGTTAGTAAAAGTAATCGCAAGTATCTGCCAAGGTGCAGGTGCAGAATATTTGATTGATGAAAGTTCGGGCATCATATCAATATTGCCATCCACAAAATCCTCTGCAATCGCCTTTTCATCGCTGAAAATCTCCAGGGAATCAAAATAAGCATTACCGTATTTAATAATGTTTGCAACACGGTTTACAAGCACAGTAGTTTTGCCGCTGCCCGCACCCGCTAAAACCAAAACCGGACCGTTCACAGTAGTTACAGCATCAAACTGCATATCGTTCATACGGCCGTATTCTTTTTTAATTACATCTTGTATTAGACTCAACAAAATAACATCCTTTGTATAAAACTTAAATTTTGCTTGAAATCAGCAGAATATGTGATATAATTATATTATATCAAAATACTTTTTTAGTATATCATAATTTTTAAGAATAGTAAACTCAATTTGGTGATTAAATGAATATTTTTTCTTTGCAACTTCATACATTGAAAAATTGTATTGATTGCGATAACTTTTTTGATACACTTTTAAAATTAAAGGAATACGGATACAGCTTTGTTGAAATTTGCGAAAATTACGGGCTTTTGGCGGAAGAAATACGTGAATACGCAGAAAAAGCCGATATTGACATCTGCGGCTACCATATCAATATGTTGTCAGATTTTCACAATCAACTTGACTTCGCTGTTGAACTCGGTTGTGAATTTGTGGTTTACCCTAATGCAAAGGTCGAAACCGTTGATGATGCTGTGAAACTTGGTTGTGCACTGCGTGAACTTTCCGAAAAAGCAATAATGCGAGGCTTGCGTTTTTGCTATCATAACCACGACAGTGAGTTTAAAAAGACTGATGACGGCTTATATCTATTCGATATAATTGCAGAAAATGCAGGTGACATTTGCGAATTTGAATTTGACATTGGATGGATAAAATTTGCAGGTGCAGATCCTTATGAATTTATGCGCAGTTACGCAGGCAGAACTCCGCTTTTACATCTGCGTCAAATAAAAGACGGCGAGTTTTGCGCACTTGCACATGGCGATATTGATTTAAAATCAATAATTTCGCTTGGGGATAGATTTGGCGTTGAGCATTATATTGTGGAATTTCCTTCGAGTGTTGATGCACTTGAAGATGCTGAAAACAGTGCGAAGTTTATTAAAGAGCTGTAAGTATTTTTTCAGCACTTTTGCCGTGCGGTCGGTTAACTCTGTTCAGATGATAGAGTTGTTCCGGATCACCTGTTAGAATATTCGCTTTTTCGTAACAGTTGAAAACTGCGACAAAACCTAATTCTTTAAGAATTGGCAGAGCATCTTTCGGAATCTTGCCGAAAGGATACGCAAACGCAATCGGGGTAACGCCTACATTATCTTTAATTAAATTCTGCGCTTCAGTTAAATCTGAGATGATAACAGATTTGTAATCATTGAGCGACTCACCGCTTTTTCGTTGAATACCCACTCTGTCCGTAGTTTTGTGCAAATCATATGTATGATTTCCGATTTCAATAAGTCCGCTGTCGTTCATCTCCTTTAGTTGCTCAAAGGTAATATGTGCGTAATTTACATTGTGATCGCTGATATTTGAGTACATCTGGGTGTACTTCCCGATTACATTCACAACTGCTTTCATATTTCGCTCGCAAAGTTTCGGAAAGGCGTATTCGTACACACTTAAATATCCGTCGTCAAATGTTATCATAATCGGCTTTTCGGGCAATTTACCACCGCCTGCGAAGTTTATTATATCCTGCAAACCCACAGTAGTGTAACCGTTTTCCTGAATATATTTTAAGTCATTTTCAAATTCCTCTACACTGACTGTGTATTTGTTTAGTTTAGATTGCTTTTCTGATAAATGATGATACATCAAAATCGGTAGTTTTACTGTGATTTCGGTCGTTTCAACCGCCGAACAAATAAAAATTGTTGATATGCAAAGTACAATGCAAATTATAATTAGCATAAATTTTTTCAGATTTACAATCATAACAAAAATCCTTTCGGTGATTTTTGTTAAATAATATGTTTTTTAAAAATAATAAATGTAAAAAGGATGGGATTTTGTGTTTGAATTTACCGATAAAAATTCAAAAGATTTTGATTTGTTTGCATCTACCCACGAAAACGGAAACTTTCTCCAAGCACCTTTTTGGAGCGAGATAAAAAAAGGCTGGGACAGCGAATATATAACCAGCCGTGACGATAACGGCAAAGTTCGCGGCACAATGTTGCTTCTCATAAAAAAAGTTCCGAAATTACCGTATACTTTCCTTTATGCTCCGCGCGGACCGGTATGCGATCCTGGCGATTTGGATGCACTAAAAGACTTAATTGATGCGGTTAAAGTCGTTGCAAAAAAACGCAAGGGTTATATTTTCAAGTGCGATCCTTCATTTTTGATTTCCGATGAAAAATTCAAAGCGAATGCTGAAAAAGTCGGACTTAAAATTAAACCGTCGGGCAAGAATTTCGAGGGAATTCAGCCGAATTTTGTGTTCCGTCTTGATGTTGAGAATAAAACATACGATGAACTCTTTGAAGCGTTTCACTCCAAAACCCGATATAATATCAGATTAGCAGGCAGAAAAGGCGTTACCGTTCGTCAAGGCGATAAATCTGATTTGCCCGCTTTCCACGAGATTATGAAAGTTACAGGTCAGAGGGATAGATTTTCAATTCGTCCGCTTCATTATTTTGAACTTATGTACGATGTAATGGCCACTGAAAATCTGCGCTTGTATGTTGCAGAGCTTGACGGCAAGATGATTGCAGGTACAATTGCAATCTACTACGGCGACAAGGTTTGGTATCTCTACGGTGCATCGTCAAACGAGCATCGCAATGTAATGCCGAACTATTTATTGCAAGAGGCTATGATTAAATGGTCACTTGAAAAACAATGTAAAATCTACGACTTCAGAGGCGTTTCAGGTGATATGAGTCCTGATAATCCGCTGTACGGCTTGTACCGTTTCAAAAGCGGATTTTCCGGCGAACTTGTGCAGTTTATCGGTGAGTGCGAAATTGTGTTTAAACCGGTTGTAAATAAACTCGCAAACATTGCACAGAAAATTTTATAGAGGTAGAATATGCAAACTTGTATGACAGTTTCAATGTCGGATATGCGATACAATGCGCAAACCGTTATTGACTATGTTAAAACAAAAGTAATCGCAGTTGTTAAATGCAACGGTTACGGTGTTAAAATCGAAAATGCCGTGAGAGCGTGGTATGATTGCGGTGTGCGTTTTTTTGCAGTTGCAGAGCCGTTTGAAGCGATGCAGATTGCAAATATGCGCCTGCCCGATGCGCAAATCCTTTTAATGTCACCTGTTGCAGATACGCAGACATTAACCGAACTTTTATCAGAAAATGTCATTCTAACTGTTGTAGGCCCGCAAAATGCACGGTTTTACAGCGAAAACTGCGGTGAATATGCGGTGCGTGCTCATCTTAAAATTGACACGGGTATGGGCCGTTTTGGTGTTCGTTATGACGACAAACAAACGCTTTTGGATGTATATAAAGTGCAGGGAATTGAATATACCGGCATTTTCACTCATTTTGCGGTGTCTTTTGAAAAAGAATATCAAAAGACGAAGATCCAACTTGAAAAATTTTTATCTTCAGTTGATTTTCTAATCGAAAATAATATTGATGTCGGATTGCGCCATTGCGCAAATTCCTGCGCTGCAATTCGCTTTCCCGAAACACGACTTGATGCGGTCAGAATAGGATCTGCGCTTGTGGGCAGACTTATGTGCAAAACTTCGCTGACTCTTAAAAAAGTCGGATTTATCAAAACTCGCGCAGTTGATGTCCGTACACTGAAAAAAGGTGACACCACCGGCTACGCAATGATATCTAAACTCAAAAAAGATACTAAATGTGCTGTGTTACCGCTTGGCTACCGTCACGGTTTCGGGCTTACACGAGCAAACGATAATATGCGTTTTGTTGACCTTTTGCGCAATATTTATCATAATTTGCGTGAATATAAGCATCCGCTTACTGTGAACTTTCAAGGTAAGAGATTAAAAGTAGTCGGCAGAATCGGCAATCAATACACACTGGTTGATGTTTCAAATCTTGATGCAAAACCCGGTGATATTTACACAGCGGATGTGAATGTGCTGATGATTGACGATATTGTTGAGAGAATAGTTGAATAGCTTTTTATAGTTGGCAGGGGAGTCCTCTGCCATCTTGTTTTCTATAGTTGAATGTGGTAAAATGTAAATGTGCTTTTAACTTTGAATGTGCTGAAAATGGTACACCTAAAATTGTAAACTTTAACAGAGGTGGTTAAATGAAATTTTTACATACATCAGATTTACATATCGGCAAGCGGTTGCACGAGAAATCGCTTTTTGAAGATCAAGAATATATTTTAAAACAGATTGTTGAAATTGCAAAGGCGCAAAGAGTAGATGCCGTTTTAATTTCGGGCGATGTTTACGATAAATCTATACCGCAAGCCGAATCAACAATACTTTTTGATAATTTTGTAACAGATTTAGCGTCGCTTAAAATTAAAGTGTTTATGATTAGTGGCAACCACGATTCCGCACAGCGCCTCGACTTTATGTCGTCACTGTTAAAATCGCAAAATGTGTATTTTTGCGGAAGTTTTAAGGGTAAACTCGAATGTATCGAACTCAGTGATGAATTTGGCAAAATAAATGTATATATGTTACCGTTTATCAAACCGTCCAATGTCAGAGTGTATGCAAAAGATCAAGAAATCAAAGATTACGAAGATGCGGTGCAGTATGTTACAAATGAGGCAAATATTGATGAAAGCGAGCGCAATATAATTTTATCGCACCAGTTTATCACAGGCAGTACTACTGACGGCTCAGAGGAAATCATTGTCGGCGGACTTGATAATATTTCGAGCAATGTTTATTCGCAGTTCGACTATGTAGCTCTCGGTCACATTCACCGTTCGCAAAGTGTCGGTCGTGATGTAATCAGATACAGCGGTACTCCACTTAAATATTCATTTTCAGAAGTCGCACATAAAAAGAGCGTGACCATTGTTGAACTTTTAGCAAAAGGTAATGTTAATATTTCAGTTGAAGAACTCACCCCTCTTCGTGATATGAGATGTCTTAAAGGCAGTTACGAAGAAATTATGAAGTTGGAAAATTATCAAGGCACAAAGTTAGATGATTTTATTAAAGTCACATTAACAAATGAAAATGATATTACCGATGCGATTTTAAAAATACGCACAGTATATCCTAACATTTTGGTGCTTGAATATGATAACAAACGCACTCGTGCAGTTTCGGATTTTAGCGCAATCGCAACAGATAAGATTGAATCACCGCTTGAAATGTTTGAGAATTTATATAAAACGCAGTTTGATGATGATTTGAATGATAAACAGGTTGAAATAATGAATGGCTTAATTGAACAGATTTGGAGGGGCAATGATGAGACCTATTAAAATAGAGATTTGCGCGTTCGGTCCGTTTGCAATTAAAACCGAAATTGATTTATCGTTGCTCGGGGATAGCGGAGTTTATCTTATCACAGGTGACACCGGAGCCGGAAAAACCACAATATTCGATGCAATTTCTTATGCGTTATACGGCAAACCGAGTGGCAATAATCGCGATGAAAGTATGCTTAGAAGCGACTACGCCAATGCTAACACACCTACCTATGTTGAACTCACCTTTGAATGTGACGGCGAAGTTTACAAAGTCAAACGCAATCCGAAATATTTACGTTTAAAGAAAAGCGGTAACGGCTATACCGAAGAAGATAAAGGCGTTGAACTCACATTGCCAAACGGCAAAATAATCGACAACTTGAAAGATGCAGATAGAGCAATAGTTGAGATTGTTAAGCTCGACCGTGAGCGTTTTAATAAAATTGCAATGATTGCGCAGGGTGATTTTCAAAAACTCCTCTTTTCAGATACGAAAGAGCGTATGCCGCTTTTTAGAAAGATTTTCGGTACACACAATTATGAAAATCTGCAAAATGAGCTAAAAAAACGGTGCGATGAAG
>JAXJSX010000188.1:0-4110 GCA_036309925.1 Acutalibacteraceae bacterium
ACGGTATAGCACAGATGCAAAAAATCGTGCATAACATAATAAATATACAATGAATAGCGAAAGATGTCAAGTGTTTTTTATTATTTATTAAAATTCTATTGTAGGATTACAATAGATGTGATACAGTAAGCAATAAAAAAAGAGATGACGAACGGGTGATTCTGTGTTACAGTTAAGTTGCGAGACAAAACAGACAGGAGGATCAACCATTCGTCATGAATACTGTAACACAAATCACCCGCCACCGTCAAGCAATAATTTTATGGGCAGAGAAACATGGAGTAACCGCAGCAGCAAGGAGATACAACGTAAGTCGGTCATATGTTCATCGTTGGAAAAAGCGATATGACGGCACATTGGAATCTCTGAAAAACAGGTCGCACCGCCCGAAAAGCCATCCTAATCAACATACCGAAGAAGAACTTAAGCTGATTAGAAATATGAGAAAGCGTAATAAGAATACGGGATTGGTCGTGTTTTGGGTAAAACTGCGAGAAAAAGGATATACACGCTCAATAACCGCACTATGGCGAATACTGAAAAAGGAAGGCTTGCAGCCGGTAAAACCGCCGAATCCGAAGTATATCCCAAAACCGTATGAAAAAATGTATTATCCCGGACAACGTGTGCAAATAGACGTAAAATTCGTGCCGGAAGCTTGTATAGTGGGCGAAGCCAAAGCGCAAGGCAAAAAGTTTTATCAGTATACCGCTATTGACGAATACTCAAGATTTCGCTATTTAGAGGCTTTTGAAGAGCACAGCACTTACAGCTCGGCGGTATTCCTCGAACATCTGCAAAAGGTTTTTCCGTTCCCGATAGAGTGCGTTCAGACGGATAACGGATCGGAATTTACTAAACGATTGGGCAATACACAAAAGCCGACGCCCACACTGTTTGAGGCTCGCCTCAAACAGTGTGGCATAAGACACAAGCTAATCAAACCGTATACGCCTCGGCATAACGGAAAGGTGGAACGCTCGCACAGAAAAGACAACGAATACTTTTACGCATCACATAAATTCTACTCATTCGATGACTTCAAAAAGCAGCTCGCTGTTCACAGCAGAAAATACAACAATTTCCCCATGCGTCCTTTGAATTGGAAAGCTCCTGCCGATTACATTAATGCTTTTGTCAATTTCGGCGAGGTTTTCTAAAAAATGTGTAACGCATCATTGACAAACCTACAAAAAATCGCAGTCTGAAAAAACTGCGATTTTTTAAAGATTGTTTATACTGAAAGGCCTTTTCCGATTACAAGCGGGAATGTCTTGTAACCTACCAAAGTTCTTCCCTCTTTAATTTGCACATTTTTATCACTTACAACATAAGCGAGTGTGCTGTTTTTGCCGACATGAGCAGACTGCATTAAGATACAGTTTTCAACTTTACAGCCTTTTTCAATGTGTACACCGCGGAAGATAATACTGTTTTTAACTTCACCTTCGATTACACAACCGTCTGCAATGAGTGAATCTGAAATCTTTGCTTCGTAGCCATATCTTGTGGGCATATCGTCACGAAGTTTTGTGAAAATCGGACGGTCGAACTTGAACAGTCCGTCACGCACGCTCTTATCAAGGAGCATCATATTTGCATCAAAATAGCTCTGCATACTGTCAATGATAACTGCGTGGTCTTGAACTTCAAAGCCGCACATTCTGTAATCCTTCACTTCGCGTTGAAGTACGTCTACATCAAAATTGGTGTAGTTGTGACGATAAGCGTTTTTAACAAGTAAAATCAACAAGTCACGACGCATGAGCATTGTGTTTATGATAACATTTCTGCCTGCCTGCGGTTGGTCTGCTTCAACTGTAACCTCTGTAATTCTGCCCTCATCATCAAGTTCGCAGAAAGTTGTGCCAACCATATTTTTATGATAAGCAATCGTGATATCTGCGTTTGTTTTTGCGTGCTGTTCGATCATCTTGTCGATGTCGATGTTAGCAACAAAGTTACTGTCGGAGATAAGAACATACTCCTCTGTTGCGTTTTCGAGGTAGGAGAGATTGCCGTACATTGCGTCAATCTTACCCTTGTAAACACCGTTCCCTGAATAGCCGTAAGGAGAGAGTATGCAAAGACCGCCTCTTTTTCTTGCCAAATCCCACGCTTTACCGTTACCTACATGGTCAACAAGTGACTGATAGTTGCGTTTTGTTACAACACCAACCTTGAAGATGCCTGCATTCACGATTGATGACAAAGTGAAGTCAATCAAACGATATCTACAGCCAAACGGTACCGAACCCATTGTTCTGAAAGATGTAAGTTCTGTCAATTTATCATCGCCGGTATTTGCAAAAACCAGCGCCATAATGTTTTTACTTCTCATTTCAATCACAACCTTTCAAAATCAAACACTCAGCATAGCACGAGGCTCAACGATTTTACATGCGGGAACAACATATTCAGGGCCTACTGTTGCAACACCCCATTTATCCTTGTCTTTGCAGTCCTCAGGACGCTTACCGACTACTGCTTTTTCTTCGACAACAGCATTCTCTGCGATAATTGCATATTGTACAACCGCACCTGCTTTAATTACTGCACCCGGCATAATAACACTGTCTTGAACAACTGCGCCTTTTTCTACGACCGCACCTGAGAACACTACTGAATCTGTAACAGTACCTTCTACTGTGCAACCGTCACTTACAAGTGAAGATTTAACTTCTGCATCATCAGAAATGAAATGCGGAGGTAATGCTCTTGTGCGAGCGTAAATCTTCCAAGACGGATCGTTAAGTTCAAGCGGTTGATTAGGATCTAAAATATCCATATTTGCTTCCCAAAGGCTGTCGATTGTGCCAACATCCTTCCAATAGCCATCGAAATCATATGCAAACAAGCGTTTATCGTCTGCGAGCATAGCAGGGATAATATCCTTACCAAAGTCGTTGTGTGAGTCTTTATTGCCTTCGTCTTGAGTGAGGTATTTTTTCAAAACTTCCCAGCTGAAAATGTATACACCCATTGATGCTTTGTTGCTCTTAGGCCGTGCGGGTTTCTCTTCAAATTCGTAAACCTTATTATTTTCATCGGTGTTCATAATACCGAAACGGGTAGCTTCTTCCAATGAAACTTCCAAAACCGCGATTGTGCAATCTGCCTCGTGCTTTACATGATAATCAAGCATTTTTGAATAGTCCATTTTGTAGATATGGTCACCCGATAAGATAAGTACATATTCGGGATTGTATCTCTCAAGGAAGTGCAAGTTCTGATAGATAGCATTTGCTGTGCCTCTGAACCAATCGGTACCTTCAATTTGCTGATACGGAGAAAGAATATGTACACCGCCGAAAGCACGGTCAAGGTCCCAAGGTTGACCTGATCCGATATAATCGTTGAGTTCAAGCGGCTGATACTGTGTAAGTACACCAACAGTATCAATGCCGGAGTTTATGCAGTTTGAGAGCGGGAAGTCGATAATACGATATTTTCCGCCGTAGGGTACTGCGGGCTTTGCGATGTTCTTAGTGAGCGCACCAAGACGGCTTCCCTGACCGCCTGCAAGTAGCATGGCAACGCATTCTGTTTTGTTGTTCATAACAATCACCTTTCAATAAAACTTAGTATTTATTTTTTGGTTGGCTTTTTCGGTGTCGCCTTTCTTCTGGGCGGTACATTCTTTAAATACAGTACTGAAAGCGGGGGTAAATCAAGGGTGATTGAATTTTCAAATCCGTGAAGCTTATCCTTTTTACTTCTTAATCTTCCCTTGCTGCCTCTGCCTTTACCGCCGAATTTTTCATCGTCGGTATTGAGCAGTACTTCGTAGCTTCCGCGTTTCGGCACTCCGATTTTATAAATCTCGCGCTGAACAGGTACGAAGTTACAAACCGCAATAATTTCATCACCTTTTGAATCAATTCTGCGGAATGCAATTACGCTTTGCGAATTATCGTCATTGGATATCCAAGAGAAACCTTCCCAATCGTAATCAACCTCCCACATCGGTCGGTTCTTTTTATAGAAATTATTGAGTGTCTTAACATATTCCTGCATCTGTCTGTGTTTATCGTAGCCAAGGAGTACCCAATCGAGTTGCTTTGCATAGTTCCATTCATCAAACTGTGCAAATTCCTGACCCATAAACAA
>JAXJSX010000189.1:0-2305 GCA_036309925.1 Acutalibacteraceae bacterium
CGCCTGTACCGAGGATTGCCAACTGAATTTTACATTTCATAATCTCGTCAAACATATATTTAACAAGGTCAAGTCCCTTATGACCTGCAAGACGGGTAACCATAACCATAAGCGGAATGTCTTTTTCAACCGGGAAACCGAGTTCCTTTTGAAGTTCGGTCTTATTGCGAGCCTTGCCACGAATGTTAGACGCGCTGAAATTAGCGGCGATATGCGGATCTGTTTCTGCGTTAAAGGTGTCAGTGTCGATACCGTTCACGATACCACGCAGTTTACCCTGTCGTGCAACTAAAATGCGGTCAAGAGTATATGCAAACCACGGATTTAAGATTTCCTGTGCATAAGTACGGCTAACAGTTGTAACTGCATCTGCGCTTTCAATCGCACTCTTGAGCATATTAACATCCTTATCGTATTCAACAATCGAGGATGCCCATTGCGGAATACCAAGGACATCAGAAACGAGTTCTTTTCCGTATCTTCCCTGATACTGAATGTTGTGGATTGTGAAAACTGTTTTGATATTTTCAAAACCGGGACGGTTGAAATAAAACAGTTTATAATAGGTAGGCACCATTGCGGTCTGCCAGTCGTTGCAATGGATTAAATCGGGTTTAAAGTCGATGTAGGGGATTGCCTCAAGTACTGCGCGTGAGAAGAATGCAAATCTTTCTGCATCGTCATATTCGCCGTACATACCGCCTCTTTTGAAATAATGCTCGTTGTCGAGGAAGATGTAGGTCACGCCGTCGTATTCAGCTTCAAAAATACCGCAATACTGACTTCTCCAAGCAACCGGCACGCCGATGCTGGTGATAAATCTCATTTTTTCACGCAAATGTTGCGGAATTTTAGAGTACAGCGGCATAATTACACGCACGCCGAGAAGTTTTTTTCTGAGTGCTTTCGGCAGGGCGTATGATACGTCGCCAAGACCGCCTGAAACTGCAAAAGGGAACGCTTCGCTTGTTGCAAATAATACTTTCATTATATTACTTCCTTTCAAATTTACTAGTCGGGGATATATTCAAATTTTTATGCGCAAAATTTATTTGTTATGACACTACTTTGTATACTCTTTCAGCCTGTCCAGAAGTGTAGTAGTTGAGAGTTTCATCATATGTCGATTTTGCAATGCCCATTGTGGGATCTTTTTCACGGATACCGATAACCAAATTATCAGCATCTTTTAAAATAAAGTCGCAAGTCTGTGTGATGTTATCGTTTTTCTCAAACTGATATTCGAGTTTGCGTTCATATAAAACGGGATCGGTGTATTGATAATATCTTAAAGTTTCAACGATTTGACCGTCGTCACCGAAAGTGCAGACATAGATAGTACGGCTTTGACCGTAGATATTTGAAAGTACTAACTTTTTGCCCTGTTCGGTTTTACCTATAATCGAAGAAATGTCTTTAAACTCGCTTTCATCCGCACTCGCCAAGGTTTCGTTAGTTGACTGCGGTGTCTGTGTAATATCATTTGAACTTTGAGAGCCGACAGTTTGTCTGCCTGTGCAAGAGGCGAGAGTGAGCATCAAAGCAAGGCATATCATAAATGTAAAAAACTTCTTCAAAATAAACAATCCTTTTTATACAATATATTATAATAAATTATATCACGGGGGAGTGTCACTTGTCAAGGAAAAAAGACGGATAAAATCCGTCTTTTTACAAATTAAAATATTCTTCTAAAATTTCGGCAGCGTCCTGCACAAGTAATGCGCACGGTCGTTTTTTATAATACTGCTCGGTGCGCACTGACGGCTCGGGCGGTGAGATTTTCTCGCCGTTTTTATCAAGTCCCAAAAGTTCCCGACAGACGATACTGCCGTTTTTGTCGCGAAATTTGCCTGCAAGCGTCTGCACGGTTTTGTATTGTTCGGTCTTTGATTTTACATCTTTCGGATCGTATTTTTCCCGAATCATCCCTTCGACCATAATCATACCGCTGACAGCCCCGCAAACTTCCCTGAGTCTGCCCATACCGCCGCCGAACGGTGCGCTGATACGCTGGGCGGTGTCGATGTCAAGGCCGATAGCATCAGCGAATGCCATTACGACCGCCTGCGAGCAATTATACCCGCTCTCAAAATATTGTTTTGCTTTTTCGCTTCGTTTCATATGTCCCTTTCTTCATTTGTGAGGGGAGAATCGACCGGCCGAGCCGGAGTCAATTATCCCGTACTGAACAATGTACAAAATGAACTTGCTACTAATCGCAATTTAGTTGGGATATTGTCGAACCTAATCCCCTTTGGATCAAACGCGTCGTTTGTGTGCTTTTGGTTACTTTTTCACATAA
>JAXJSX010000190.1:0-29781 GCA_036309925.1 Acutalibacteraceae bacterium
CGCGATCCCGACATTCAATAAAAATTCCTTATTAAAAAGGTTTTATAAGATGAAACTGTATTTCGCTTTAGCAAAAGTAGGCAACACCTTACCTATTAGTTCAACCAAAAATCAACCGCCCGTTCTTTGTTTTCGAATCATCATATCTTTAACTTTCATTAGACGGGTTTGTGATGAACGCTCGCTTTCGTCAAGCTTCATTGTTATCATTTTAATTGTATCACGCAAATCGGGTATCATAACGTGTTCGAGTGCATTTACACGACGACGGGTTTTCTCGATTTCCGCCGCCATTAGTTTCACGGACTTTTCATATTCCGCAAGTTTGAGTAAATCAGGCAAAACCTCGCCCAACTTAAATACAGCATCGTCCAAATCCGAATATGTCTGCGCAAAACCATATGAATAAATGTCATACGGATCGGTTGTGCGTGTTTTAATCTCATATACCGGCACATCAACGCTCATTATATTTTTGGATTTTACATTGAGCATTACCTCTTGCTTTGGCAAAAGCAGTGCTGAATTTACAACTTCATCGAGCATAACCGCAGATGCAACCGAAAAATGTGCATTTGCGGTTTTTATGCGTTCTTCCACACTTTTTCGCAGTTCTTTTGTTTCGCGGACGGTGGATAAAAATATCCGCATTAGTTCATCACGCTTATCTTTCAAAAGTTTATGCCCACGCATTGCCGTGAACAACCGTTTTTTCAAGCGTGAAAGTTCCATTCGAGTGGGATTGACATTTAAAACCGCCATATCTATTCCCCGCCCTCATAGTACATATCGAGGAATTTTTGGTCAATTCGTTTGAGTTCGCTTCTCGGCAAAATACGCAAAAGTTCCCAGCCGAGATTTAAAGTTTCCTCGATAGTACGGTTGGTGCTGTTGCCCTGCGACACATAACGGTTTTCAAATTCATCAGCAAACTTCGCATAGAGTTTGTCGATATCTGTGAGCGCAGATTCACCTAAAATAACCATCAGTTCCTTCGCATCTTTACCCCTCGCATACGCCGCAAAAAGTTGGTTCATCGTGCTTGCGTGATCTGAACGGGTGCGTCCCTCGCCGATACCCTTATCTTTCAGACGGGAGAGTGACGGCAGAACATCAATCGGCGGAATAACATTTTTACGGTAAAGTTCACGCGATAAAATAATCTGTCCCTCGGTGATATATCCTGTAAGGTCGGGAATCGGGTGGGTTTTATCGTCTTCGGGCATTGTCAAAATCGGTATCAGAGTAATCGAGCCGTCTTTGCCTTTAAGTCTGCCTGCACGCTCGTAAAGCGTTGCAAGGTCGGTGTACATATATCCCGGATAGCCTCGTCTGCCCGGAACTTCCTTTCTGGCGGCGGAAACTTCTCTTAATGCATCAGCGTAGTTGGTAATATCGGTCATAATTACAAGCACGTGCATACCACGGTCAAACGCAAGATACTCTGCGGCAGTGAGCGCCATTCGGGGTGTTGCAATTCGCTCGACTGCGGGATCGTTCGCAAGATTTACAAACATTACCGTACGGTCGATAGCGCCTGTTTGCTTGAAACTCTCGATAAAGAAATCCGCCTCTTCAAAAGTGATACCCATTGCCGCAAAGACAACTGCAAACTGTGCGTTATCACCGAGCACGGTCGCCTGCCTTGCAATCTGTGCGGCAAGAGATGCGTGCGGTAATCCCGATGCCGAGAAAATCGGCAATTTCTGACCGCGAACAAGGGTGTTAAGTCCGTCTATCGCGGACACGCCTGTCTGAATGAATTCCTGCGGATAATTCCGAGCCGCCGGGTTCATCGGTGTGCCGTTTACATCCAATCGCTTTTCGGGGATGATTTCGGGGCCGCCGTCTTTAGGTCTGCCGAGTCCGTCAAACACACGGGAAAGCATATCCTCAGAAACGGAAAGTTCCATCGACCGTCCTGAAAAGCGGACTTTTGATGAATTCAGATTGATACCCGCACTGTTTTCAAAAAGCTGAACAACCGCATCGCTTCCGTTTACTTCAAGGACTTTACATCTGCGTCGTTCGCCGGATTTTAACTCGATTTCACCGAGTTCATTGTATTTTACGCCTTCAACCTGTCGCACAAGCATAAGAGGGCCGGCCACTTCTTCAATCGTTCTGTATTCTCTTGCCATAATGTCCTCCTATTCCTGTGAGTTGTTTAACACATTTTGAATATCCCGATCAAGATTATCTAAAATATCGTTATATTCACTTTCGATATTTTCTTCGGGCTGAACTTTAAATCTGCCGATGCGTTCTCTTGCGGGAAGTATTGAAAGTCCATTGATGTCTGCACCTGATTTCAGTGCTTCTGCTGATTTATCGTAGTAACTTAAAATGAGTTTCATCATTAAAAGTTGTTTTTTCATTGATGTATAGGTATCAATTTCGTGGAAAGCGTTCTGATGCAAAAAGTCCTCTCTGATTGATCGAGCCGTTTCTAATTTCAGACGGTCATTTGCACCGAGTGCGTCCATACCAACAAGTTTGACGATTTCCTCAAGTTCTGCTTCTTCCTGCAAAAGCGACATCATCCTCGCACGAAGCGCAGTCCATTCGTCTGATACATTTTCACTATACCAATTACTGAGCATATCGAGGTAAAGCGAATAGGAATTAAGCCAATTTATTGCGGGGAAGTGGCGTTTGTAGGCAAGTGAAGAGTCAAGTCCCCAGAAGACCTTGACAATACGCAAGGTTGCCTGCGAAACAGGCTCTGAAATATCACCGCCCGGAGGGGATACCGCTCCGATTACAGACAATGCGCCCTCACGGTCATTACTGCCGTTAATGATAACTCTGCCCGCACGCTCGTAAAACTGTGCCAATCGGGAGCCGAGATACGCAGGATAGCCTTCTTCGCCCGGCATTTCCTCAAGTCTGCCCGACATTTCTCGCAAAGCCTCCGCCCAACGCGATGTAGAGTCCGCCATAAGTGCGACTGTATATCCCATATCACGAAAATACTCAGCGATTGTGATACCCGTGTAGATTGACGCTTCACGCGCGGCAACCGGCATATCCGATGTATTCGCAATAAGCACGGTGCGTTCCATAAGCGACGAACCTGTGCGTGGGTCAATGATTTCGGGAAATTCATTTAAAACATCGGTCATTTCATTTCCGCGTTCACCGCAACCGATATAGACTATAATATCCGCCGCCGCCCATTTTGCAAGTTGATGCTGTACGACGGTTTTACCCGAGCCAAACGGTCCGGGGACTGCGGCAACACCGCCCTTTGCTATCGGGAACATTGTGTCGATAACGCGTTGGCCTGTGATAAGCGGAATGTCCGGAGAAAGTTTGGTTTTATACGGTCTGCCCTGTCTTACGGGCCATTTTTGGAGCATTGTGACATTGTGAAGTTCACCGTTTTCGTCTTTAATCACAGCGACCGTATCGGTGATAGTAAATTCGCCTTCATTGATTTTTTCAATAGTCCCCGACACTCCGTACGGCACTAACACACGGTGCTCAACAACCGGAGTTTCGTTGACAATTCCTAGTATATCTCCCGACTTCACACTCGCACCCTGCGGTTTTGATGCGATAAAGTCCCATTTTTTCACGCGTGAAAGTGATGGCACTTCAACACCTCTTGTGAGATTTGTGCCGGCAACTTTCATTATTTCTTCAAGGGGACGACCGACACCGTCAAAAATCGAGCCGATAAGTCCGGGAGCGAGTTCCATCGAAAGAGGTGCGCCGGTTGACTCGACTTTCTCACCCGGGCCGAGTCCCGATGTTTCTTCATATACCTGAATTGAGGCTTTGTCGCCGTGCATTTCAATGATTTCACCGATTAACCTTTGTTCGCTTACTCGCACAACATCGAACATATTTGCATCTTTCATATCTGTTGCAATTACAAGCGGTCCTGCCACTTTTTCTATTGTGCCAAAACTCATATCAACAATCCCTCCGCCTTAATTTCATTTTAAAATGTCTGTACCGACTGCGCGTCGGGTACATTCGGATATTTCGCTCATACCGATACCGTTGTTTTGGGTACTGCCCGGTATTGAGATAATTGCAACCTCGGGGTTGTCTGTATAGCGGTCAATAACATTTTTAATTTGAATGTATAAAACCTCGGTTACAAAAATCACCGCGTAATTATTGGTGACAATTTTTTTAATTATTTGTGATGCTTGTTCTGCTGAATTTGCAATAAAAACATCAAGTCCGAGTGCTTTAAAGCCACGCACACTTAAAGTGTCTCCGATTACTGCAATATTTTTCATATTCGTCTCCTGATGTCTTCTTCACTCATTTGCGCTGATTTACAAGTCAAAACTATTCGAGCCGTTTTTATTTGCGCACTCTTTTTGATGATATATGCACAAATCGGTGCGGGCCCGAACGCAGTCAGTTTTGCGCTCTCGCAATAGTCACTGAGCATATTCCCACATTCACGCTCAAATTCGCTGAGTGACACATCAAGTGCCTTTGCGATTTTGCTGTAATCTGTTTTAAGTAGGTAGTCCTTCACCGCATCCACCCCTTTTTGTGCAGACTGTATCAGTGAATTTTTATTGAGCGTATTACTTGGTGCGATTGCAATTTTCATAAACTCTTCATCTTTTTTCATTTTCGCACATCGAACTGCGGTGCGCATTATAATGCTGTCGCACATTAAATCAGCAAGTCCTTTTACAAATGTATTCGATGTTTTCGTGAGTTTTAAAATCGCAGTAGCAAAAGCGCTGTCAAGCACCGCGTCGCACAGTTGTCCGTCACCGTTTTCGGTAATAAGATCATATGCTTTTTTCAAGGGCTTTGACATATAGTCGGGCAAAACTCCGAATTTCTGTGTTTTCACCGCATTTTCGATATCGGCAACAGGCACGACAGACGGTGTGAGATAAAGATTATCAGCATCTTCATTTGCAATCACCGCTTTCAAGGCGGTTTTGAGATTGTGAAAATCATTGTCAAGAAGCAGAAAATCAAATTCGTGTTTTTCGGGTGCGACCGATAAAATAAGTTCCCACATATCAGACAACTCGCGCTTAAAATCAATATCGTCACCCGAACGCTTGCACAGTCCGCTGTCTGCGATAATACTCACCGCATCCGCCTTCGATTTTGCACCAATCAACCTATTCACATCGTCCGCGCTCATCAGATAATTTTCGTTCATACGAATCCGCGCGACTGCAGTTGCATAATGCGTATCTTTCATTGAAAACAGTCCTATCTAAAATAAAAGTTCTGTAATTTCCCCCGTGATTTCGGGTTTTATATCGGCAATTAACGCGCTGTAATCCAAATTCACATCAATATTGCCGTAGGAAATTTTGCATCCGCCTATGATGCTGTTGTCAGCGGTATCAGCGATTTTTATGCTTTTTTCATTAGGTAAAGCGGCGTTTACGGTAAGTTCAAATCCGGGTGACATTCTCTTTAAATCGCTCGAATTAAAATACACTTCACCTGTTCCCTTTTCAGCGTATTTTACGATGCTTTTGCGTACAAAGTCGAAATAATCGTCCCTTTGCAGACTTAAAAGTTTTTGAAGGGCTAAATCGAAACAGTCATTGATAATCCGGCTTTTATGCTCTAAAACTTTGCGGGAAATATCCCGTTGCGAAAAGTCGTTGGCAGAAGTGATTATACGCTCGCTTTGAGTTTGTGCATCACCCACAACCCTATCGTATTCCGCTTTTGCACTTGCTGTTGCATCTGCAACAATCGCAGACGCCTGATGCTGTGCATCGCCCACGATTTTATCCGCTTCACGCCGAGCATTATCCGCAATTTCAAGAAGTATTTTTTCAATACCTTGCATACTTTTTCCCTCGATTACACATCAAGTCCTGCGACTGCAAATACCGCAAGGAAAGAGATAAGGAACGAAAGCAATGCGTAAAACTCTACAAGTGTGGTTGATACGATTGCCTTTGACGATTCATCCGGGCGTTTTGCGACAAGCGAAATACCGCCGACTGCGGCTCTGCCCTGTGCGATTGCAGAGAAAAGTCCGCCGAGTGCAACAGGAAGGCTTGATGCAAAATAAATTAAGCCTTGGTTCAAGGTTATATCAGCCGAGCCGCCCAAAATGCCGACTTGTAAGAGTATTAAGATAGTGATAACGAATCCGTACAATCCTTGTGTGCCCGGCAACAACTGTAAAACAATCATCTTACCGAATTTTGACGGATCTTCTGCGACAACTCCCGCCGCCGCTTCTGATGCCATACCTACTCCTTTTGCAGAGCCGATACAAGCGAGTGCGGTTGCGATTCCCGCACCGAGCATTGCCCAAAAAATTCCTGAACTCAAAAATGTCATTATAATCGTCCTTTCAAACTGTTATTTTTTCGGTTTTTTAAACCGTATAAATTTTGTGTTTGCCGAAAACGGACTGAAAAATCTGCCGCCGCCTTCATAGAATTTATTGAAAAATTCAACATATTGCAGTCGGATGGTGTGGACATATGCACCCAGTGCGTTCATTGCCAGGCTGATAGCTGTGCCGATTAAGAATATTACAATGAACATCAGCACACCGAGTACTCCCTCGCTCATAGTGCCCAGCAGGTTTACTACCTGCGCTAAAACTCCCGTTGCAAGTCCTAAAGCCATAATTCGCGAATAAGACAGAATATCCGACAGATATGATGTGATGTCATAAAGGGATGCCACACCCGATACGACTTTGCCAAAGCCTTTTTTATCTCTGCCCTGTGTTAAAACAAGACCGACTGCACCCGCAATCATCATTACAACGGCTATCGAAGTCAGGTTTATACCAAGTCCTAAACCAACCGCTAAAACTACCGCACCCGAAAGGGTGAGTAACCACAGTCCGACATCAAAGACAGCAGACAAAATCTCGCCGTGTCTTAATAGGTTGATGAAATTAATTATCATACCCGCAAAGACGTGGACTACGCCGAGTGCGATGCCGAAAATGAGAAGAGTGAGCGGTTCTTTGAGTGGGTCAAGCCAAAGAGGTTTGACTATAATCGGTGCGCCGAAGAAATGGTCGGATACACGGTAGATAAGGTCGCCGAAATATCCGCCGAACAGCACACCCCAAAAACAAGTCGAGATACCGCAATACAAGAAGAGTTTGATGTTGTTTTTCATCTTTTCTTCCATATTGAATTTTAAAAGTGCGATGACACAACCCAGCACAACCAGCAGCCCGTAGCCCGCATCAGACAGCATAAGTCCGAAGAAAATGTAGAAGAAAACCGACATTGGTGCGGTCGGGTCAATATCCTTTTTCGAGGGTGGTGAATACATTCGCAGTATACCCTCTGCGGGTTTTGAAAACGCATTGTTGGAAAGTTCAACGGGTACATCGTCATCGTTTTCATCGGGATCTGTGATGATAATGCACGCATTGTATTTTTTCTCTAAATCGGCGATTTTGTCCTCATCCCTTGAAGTAATATACCCCGTAATGATTACCGCATTTTCGCTGTTTAACAGTTTTTCATATTCGCGGTAGCGGTCAATTCGCATAGAGTAAAAGTCAATCAGAAATTCGATATTTTCACGGTCACTTGCGTAGTCACAGATAAGTCTGCGGATAAGTGATGTTTCCACTTCAAGCGCAGTCATACGCTTTGTCATATGTGATATTTTTTCAGCGGGTGTGAGGGTGTTATCCACATTCGCAACACGCGCAAACTGAAGATTTGAGAGTGCCTCGAACATCTGCTCACTGTTTTTGGAATGAGTGATGACGAAAATATGAGTCTGCAACGCATTTGATGAAATCACTTCGCACTGAAAATCCCCGCTGAAATGCTGTGATATAGCGTTGCTGAGGGTGACAGGTGTGTATTCGCCTTTAACAGCACCGATAAAAGCGTGGGTGTAGGCGGTGCCGGTAAACCCTGTGGGAATATCGAGTTTTTTGTAGGATTTGAGTTCGTCAACTGCAATTTTTAAACGCACAATTTCATTTTCACAGTCAGTAAGTTGCGATTGTAATGCGTTGATGTCCGCACATATTGCGGCTGTTTGACGCAGATTTTTGACATTGTTATCGTAATCGTCAACCGTGATTTCGCGTCTGCCGTTGAGCGACGATAAAAGTCCCTTTTTTTGCGGAGCGAATTTTGTTAAAATTTCAAGAGCGTTAGTCGCACCGTTTCGCATATTTTCAATCTGCATACGCTGTGACAAAGTATCCGACTTATAAAATCCATCGGTCTGCTCGTTGTCTTTTATTTCAACAACTCCGCGTTTTTGCAGGTCTGCCATTAGTTTTTTGCGATTTTTATTCATCGCAACAATGCAGACACTTTTCATTTTCAGTTTCAAAGGCAAACCTCCTTTTTTAAAAGCGGTATTACTCTAAAATTTTTGAAATAATAAAATCGGCGGCAGTATCCATTTTTTCCAAAGACTTCGCAAACTGCCCGCTCACCGCACGCTCATTTTCTTCGCTCGCACGGGACTTTATTTTATACGCCTCGTTTTCGGCGGTCGCAATGATTTTTTTAGCCTGTGCTGTTGCATCTTGAGCCGATGTACGCTTTATCTGATGAGCCTCATTGCGAGCTTTTTTGAGTATTTCCGAAGCGGAAATTTGTGCAATTTCAACGGTGTGCGAAGCATCTGTTTCAGCCGCACGAATTTGATTTATAATCTGCTTTGCCATTTGACACAGCCCCTTACAAAATCTACTTGTTATTATTTTACCAAAATTATATCAAATATTCAAGTGTTTTTTGTTAATATTATAGACATAATTCCTCATATTCTTGCATATACTCCAAAATTTCGAGTTCAAGCGCATCAATTTCCTCTTGTATCTGTGACAGCTCAATATAATCTGCCGCAATTTCGGGAGAATTCAACTGCGTGTTTAATTTTTCGAGCTTTTGTTCCGCATCATTTATAAGAGAGTTTAATTTGTTTTGACGAGCTCGGTTTTTCTGCTCTTGCTTTCTTTGCAGATAGATTTCCTTACCCTTGCCCGATTGTTTTTTGCTATCAAGGGGTTTAGAGCCGGTGATTTTAGGCATTGCGGATAAATCGTCATTTTCAATCGGGTGAGCATCTTCATATTGCTCATAGCCGTAGGGAAATTTCTCAACGCCATTGCCTGAAAACTCCACAATACTGCTTGCGACTTCCTTTAAAAGCCATCTGTCGTGCGTTACAAAGATTATTGTGCCCGTGAAATTTTTGAGCATACTGCAAAGTGCGTCTTTGCCGACGATGTCCATATGGTTAGTCGGCTCATCAAGCACGATCAAGTTGGGTTTCCTTTGCATAAGTTTTGCCAGTGCAAGTCTGACACGCTCGCCGCCTGATAAATCTGCGGTGCTTTTAAAAACATCCTCACCTGAAAACAGGAACGAACCGAGTATGCTTCTGGCTTGCGTTTGAGTGAGTTCGGGGAAATCGTCCCAAAAATCGTCAAGCACGCTTTTGCCGGTGAAATTGTGGGCCATATGCTGATCGAAATAGCCCATATCAACGCGGAAACCGTATTCAAATCTACCCGAAAGTTTCGGCAATTTTCCGCACAAAGTCTTTAAAAATGTAGACTTACCCGTGCCGTTACTGCCGACAATGCCGACACGCTCGCCCTTTTTAATTTCAAGCGAAAGGGTGCACAGTGGGTGTGTACTGTCATAGCCGACAGTGAGATTATCGACAGTCAGCACATCGTTTCCGCTCTCGAACATCGGGGTTAGTGTGGAGAAAAACTGTTTTGTATCGGCCTTATCAGGATCGTCAATAAGTTCCATATGCTCGAGTTGTTTTAATTTTGACTGTGCCATTGAGGCTTTGGTAGCCTTATATCTGAACCGCTCCACAACTGCGCCGATGCGTTCGATTTCCTTTTGCTGAGCCTCATATTCTCGTTTTTGGCGTTCGTAATCTTCCGCCTTCTTGACTTCAAAATCGCTGTAATTGCCGACATATTTTTTGCATTTTCCGCGTTCGATTTCATAGACTTCATCCACAACATTGTCAAGAAACATTCTATCGTGCGACACAATGACAACCGCACGAGGATATGTTTTTATGTACTGTTCAAGCCAACGGATTGTTTGCAAATCTAAATGGTTTGTAGGCTCGTCAAGTAAAAGAATGTCGGGTTTTGATAAAAGCAATTTTATAAATGAAATTTTGGTCTGCTGACCGCCCGAAAATTCGGAAAGTTTTTTATTTTCATCCTGCTGTGAAAAACCAAATCTGCGGATAATAGTGTTGTAACTCTTGTCGATTAAATAGCCGTCCATAAAGCGAAAACGCTGTTCAAGTGCGGTGTATCGTTCGATCAGTTTTTCATCGGCATTTTGCTCGATTTGTGCGAGAAGTTCGTCCATCTGCTGTTTGATTTTCAGTGCAGGCTCGAAAACTTTGCGTATCTCCTCACGCAGTGTGATTGAAGTGTCGTCAAAAGTCATCTGCTGTAAATAGCCGACACTCGCACCCGTAGCCTTTGCGACAGACGATTTTTCTCCGTTTTTCTTTACAAGTCCGAGTTGCCCTGTAATCACCTTTAAAAGTGTGGATTTACCGCAGCCGTTTCTGCCGACAACCGCGATTTTCTCGGTATTTCTGATTTCAAAATTTATGTTAGTAAGTACTTCATTTGCGCCGTATGCAACGGTGCCGTTTACAATTTGAAAAAGCATATTTATCCCTTTATTTTTATTTTTAATTTCATTATAACATAAGAAACTGCTGAAATACAGTACATTTTTTAATTTTTGGTTGACCGTGTGTGAATACTGTGGTAAAATAATTAAAAACATTAGAATGAGGTAGACTATGAAATTTTGTGCGCCGTGTTTATTCGGTGTTGAAGGATTACTTTCAGATGAATTAAAACGGATGGATATTAAAAATGTTACCCCCGAAAACGGATGTGTGACATTTGAGGGCGATATGAAAACGCTGTGCAGAGTAAATCTGCGTTCCAGAGTTGCGGAAAGGGTTTTGCTTGTACTCGGTGAGTTTCCCGCCCGTTCGTTTGACGAACTTTTTGAGAATGTTAAAAAATTACCGCTTGAAAATTATATCGGC
Source organism: Acutalibacteraceae bacterium (assembly GCA_036309925.1). Lineage (GTDB taxonomy): Bacteria > Bacillota > Clostridia > Oscillospirales > Acutalibacteraceae > RUG14109. The sequence continues at coordinate 11,023 of JAXJSX010000190.1, forward strand.
AGGACTGATGCGTTCCCTGTTAAAGGTTGGTCGCTTAATTCCAAGCTCCATTCAGTACCCGACATTCAGAAAATCATCAAAAAGGCGATGGTTTCGCGTTTATCAAATTATTACGGCATTTCGTGGTTTGAGGAAACAGGTGCAAAAAATCAAATTCAGTTCTCAATTTTAAAAGACCGTGCCCGGATTATGATTGACACTTCGGGAGAAGGGTTGCACAAGCGTGGATACCGTGAAAACGCAAATGCCGCGCCAATCAGAGAAACGCTTGCGGCGGCAATGGCATATGCGGCTCGTGTTTATCCCGATTCGGTGATGTACGATCCGTTTTGCGGAAGCGGTACGATTTTGATTGAATCTGCGCTGATTGCGCATAATATCGCACCCGGACTTCACCGTGGTTTTGCACTTGAGGGAATGCCGTGGGTTGACCAAAATGTGTTCGTTGATGAGCGTGAGGCAGCGTTTGCACAAATCAACCGCAATCACGATTTTATAGCATATGCCAGCGACATTGACAAGCGTGCACTCGGTCTTTGTGCGCAAAACGCAAAGAAGGCAGGTGTCGATTACAGCATCAAGACCACCTGTGCGGACATCCGTGATTTCAAGGTCAACGATGGCAAAGGTCTGATTATTACAAACCCGCCGTATGGTGAGCGTTTGCTCGACCGTGACAATGCCCGTGAACTTTACAGAATTATGGGCGAGAAATTCATCAGTCAGCGAGGTTGGCGATACTACATCATCACGCCTGACGAGGATTTTGAGGGTATATACGGCAAAAAGGCGGACAAGCGTAGAAAACTCTACAACGGTATGATTAAATGCCAGATGTATATGTACTTTAAATAGACAAAAGCGAAACGGTCACCGTTTCGCTTTTTTCATTATATGAACTGGCTGTTGTAGAGTTCTTTGTAAAAACCGCCTCTTTCAAGCAACTGCATATGTGTACCCTGCTCGATGATATTGCCGTCACGCATTACTAAAATCAAGTCAGCATCACGCACGGTTGAAAGTCGGTGTGCAACAATGAAACTTGTTCTGCCTTTCATCATTTTCGTGAACGCACGCTGAATACGATGTTCAGTGCGAGTGTCGATGGACGAAGTTGCTTCGTCGAGTATGAGTACAGGCGGGAGTGTGAGCATCACCCGACAAATACAAAGCAACTGCTTTTGCCCTTGTGAAAGGCCGCCGCCGTTTTCAGACAATACCGTGTCGTAGCCGTTTGGCAGCCTTTTAATAAAACTGTGCGCGTGCGACGCTCTTGCCGCAGCAATAATTTCGTCTTCAGTGGCATCGGGTTTACCGAGTGCGATATTCTCACGAACCGTCCCCGCTTTTATCCAAGTGTCTTGCAGTACCATACCGATATTACTGCGCAGACTTTGGCGGGTAACTGTGCAAATGTCGGTGCTATCGACTGAAATCGAACCGCTGTTTACATCGTAAAACCGCATAAGCAGGTTTATGAGCGTAGTTTTACCACACCCTGTCGGGCCGACGATTGCGATTTTTTTACCACTCTCGACAAAAAGACTTAAATTTTCAATCAGCGGACGGTCGGGAGTATATGAAAAACTGACATTTTTAAGTTCAACTTCACCCTCAACATTTTGGAGTGCGGGAGTATTATCCGCTTCCTCTATAATATCCGCTTCAATCAGTTCAAAAAGACGGTCTGCACACGCAAGTGCATTTTGCAGTTCGGTAAAGACGCCCGAAATTTCGTTAAACGGCTTTGTATATTGGTTAGCGTAACTCAAAAAGCAGGTAAGTCCGCCGATTGTGAGTGTTTGACCGATTGTGAATATCGCACCTGTAAGCGTGACTGCGGCGTAAACCACAGCATTTACAAATCGTGTACAAGGGTTTGTGAGTGATGAGAAAAATGTTGCTGTAACCGAACAATTTTTCAGTTTTTCATCAATTTGATCAAACTTCTCTTCCAGTTGCGCTTCCATTGAATACGCCTTGGCGGTCTTAATATTCCCAATCATCTCGGAGGCGAAGGCGGTTTGCTCGCCCCTGATTTCCGACTGCCTTTTAAACATTTTATATGTGCGTTTTGCAATGAAATTTGCAATTATGAGTGATAACGGTGTCAGCACAACCACTACAAGTGCGATAATCGGGTTGATTGTAAACATAAAAATCAGCGTGCAGACAATGGTGACTACACCTGTGAAGAATTGCGAGAAACCGAGCAACAATCCTTCTGCGAATTGGTCGGCATCTGTGATCACACGGCTGACGATATCGCCGTCTGACTGCGAATCAATGAACTTTAGCGGTAGTTTCTGAATACGACAAAATGCACAAAAGCGGACATCACGAATGACATTATACACAACGCGGTTGTTTTGGATATTCATTATCCATTGCAAAACTGCGGTGGCGGCAAGCATTATAACTATCTCCAAAAGTATCGTAAAGAGTCCGTTAAAATCGACATTATTTTTGCCTACGATCAAATCAATCGCCTCACCGACTTTTATTGGTATCATAAGTGCAAGTACCGATGAAAGTGCGGCGGTGATGATTGATAAAATGAGTGATAGACGATATTTTTTTACATAAAACAGCACTTTTTTAATTGTATTCAGTTTCATCTTGCACCGCCTTTCTCAAACTGCGAATAATAGATTTCACGATACACTTCGCAGTTGTCGAGTAGTTCACTGTGAGTGCCGACACCGACCGCTTCGCCGTCGTCAAGCACGATGATAGCATCTGCGTGAACAATGGATGATGCACGCTGGGTTACGATAAAAGTAAGCGGTGGATTTTCGATGTTTCGCAGTGCGGTGCGAAGTTTTAAGTCTGTTGCATAGTCAAGGGCAGACAAACTATCGTCCATTATCAGTACATCGGGTTTACGCACAAGGGCGCGGGCGATTGTGAGCCGCTGGCGCTGACCGCCCGACAAATTCGTCCCCGACGCTGAAAGTTCAAAATCAAGCCCGCCCTGTTTTCCATTACAAAATCCTTTGCCTGTGCGACCTGCAAGGCGGTGAGTAAATCTTCATCTGTTGCGTTTTTGTTGCCCCAAAGCAAGTTATCTCTGATACTGCCCGACACAAGCGATGCTTTTTGCGGGACAACCGCAATACGATTTCGCAATGAATTTAGATCGTATTGCGAAATAGATCTGCCATTGATTTGAATGTCGCCGCTTGTGATGTCATAAAAACGGGGAATAAGATTTATAAGTGTGGTTTTGCCTGCACCTGTACCGCCGAGAATACCGACAGTCTGTCCCTGTTTTGCCTTAAATGAGATGTTATTTATTGCATTGTCAGACGATTTCGGGTAGCAAAAAGATACATTTGAAAACTGAATTTCCTCTATTTTGGCAATTTTCTTATTGCCCGATTTCATTGACGGTGCAGTATCGAAAACGGCTTGTATACGATTACCGCACGCAACAGATTTTGTGATGGTAATGATAAGGCTTGCCAGTTTTACAAGTTCAATCAGAATTTGCGACATATAGTTATAGAGCGCAACAAGTTGGCCTTGTGACAAATCGCCTGCATCAACTCTGAAAGCACCTGTGTAGATAAGCGCAACTACCGCCAAATTCACAACTGCAAAAGTCAGCGGACTTTGAAGTGCACAAATACGGGCAGTTAGGCGGTTTAATTTGTTTAAAAGGTTGTTTTCGGCTTCAAATTCATCTATTTCCCTATCTTGTCTGCAAAACGCCCGAATAACTCGCACACCCGACAAGTTGCCCCTTGTTTTACTCATCACCTTTTCGAGTGAGAGTTGCACTTTTTTATAAAGCGGTATGGTTAAAATCATAATTCCGAAAACAATAACAGACAATGCAGGTATCATCACAGCGAAAGTGGTAGCGGATTTTTTGTCAACTGTAAATGCCATTACCATCGCGCCGAACACGATAAACGGCGAGCGCAACAGCAATCGGATTGTAAGGTTGACACAATTCTGCACTTGATTTATATCGGAAGTCAGTCGTGTTAAAAGCGTATCAGTGCCGATGTTATCGAGTTCGCTGTAAGACAAGGTGTAGATGTGTTTATGCAAAGCCCGACGGGTAAGACTTCCGAAACCTACTGCCGCACGAGCCGCAAAGTACTGTGCGATAAGCGTGCAAGAAAGTCCGATTACGCCGAAAGCAATCATCAAAAGCACACGGCGAAAGATGTATGCGCCGTCATTTGCAGGGACACCGACATCAATGATATCTGCGACAATCAGCGGTACAAACAATTCAAATATCGCTTCGAGCATTTTAAAAAGCGGTGCAATAACACATTCTTTTTTGTAAAATTTTAAACTCAGCAGAAGTTTTTTCATATATTACCCTTTTTGATTTTCGAGACGGTGCAAAACAGTGCAAATGCAACAACTTGCACAGCAACGATCGTTGCACCGACGGGAGTTGACAGTACGATTGAGATAAGCAGTCCGAGTGTCGAGCAGATTACAGCGAGTACGCCCGCACAAACTGTGACTGCACGGAAACTTTTAAACACTCGCATAGCCGAGAGTGCGGGGAAAATGACAAGTGCGGAAACCAAAAGTGAACCGACTAAATTCATTGCAAGCACAATAATTACTGCGATAATAACCGCAATCAGCAAATTATATGCGCCTGTGCGCATCCCGCCCGCTTTTGCAAAATTTTCATCAAAAGTGACTGCGAAAATGCGGTTGTAAAACATAATAAATCCAATAATTACGATAATTGAGATTACAACGCACAAAGTCACATCAGCGCTGTTTAGTGTGAGGATTGAAGTCGAGCCGAACAGCGTACTGCAAACATCGCCTGCGACATTTGATGAAGTAGAAAAGATGTTCATAAGTAGGTATCCGAGTGCCAACGCCCCGACTGAAAGCATTGCGATTGCCGCATCACCTTTGATTTTACTGCTATCCCCCGCACGCAAAAGCAATACAGCGCACAAAATCGTAACAGGTAATACAACCAACATATTATTTGTGATATTTAAAACCGTGGCGATTGCGACAGCGCCGAATGCAACGTGTGAGAGTCCGTCGCCGATGAATGAAAACCGCTTTAACACGAGTGTTACGCCGAATAACGATGAGCAAAGCGAGATTAAAATGCCGGTGATGACTGCGTATTGCACAAACGGGTAGGAAAGATAGTCTACGAGTGTTTCAAACATAATTTGCACCCCCCGTTAGTTAAAAATTCATTGACTGTTCCGTAAAACGCGGTGTCACCGAGATGAAGAATATGAGTTGCGTTTTCAACTGCGAAATGTATATCGTGTGTGACCATAATTACAGTGACTTTATGGTCGCGGTTAAGTTCAGAAATAATTGTGTAAATATTATCAGTCGCAATGGCATCAAGCCCTGCGGTAGGCTCATCGAGCAGTAGTATTTTATCTGCAGCACACAGTGCGCGGGCAATCAGAACTCTTTGTTGTTGACCGCCTGAAAGTTCACGGTAGCAACGGTTTTTGAGATGCTCAATACCCATTTTTTGAATATTTTTTAAAGCGATTTGTTTATCTGTTTTATTGTAAAACGGCGAGCGTTTACGAGAAAGTCTGCCTGTAAGTACAATTTCCCAAACACTCGCAGGAAAATCGCGCTGATAGTCGGTTTGTTGCGGAAGATATCCGATTTTCAGTTTTTCGGATTTATCCGAAAATTTTATATCCCCCGAAAGTGCGGGCTGAAGTCCGAGTAAAGTACGCACAAGTGTGCTTTTTCCCGAACCGTTTTCGCCGACGATACAGACATAATCGCCCGCATTTATCTTGAAATTCAAATTTTCGACTATGGTTTTGTTTTCATAACCGAGGTGTAATTTTTCACATTCAAGTTGTGACATAATTTCTCCTTCAAATTAACAGTTTAGAATTTTTCTGAATATTATAAGGTAGACCGTAAGGTCTAAAACAAATAGGACGGTGATAATATGAATTACAGGGATTGTTGTAATCAATGCTCAAAAACAAGGATTCTCGACTGTTGCGAAAATTCGTGTAATTGCAGGTCAAATTGCAACGGATGCTGTGAGAATACAGCCACTGTACAAGAGCAGGAAAACACTTGTGTTGACAGCGCACAAGCGTTGTGCAGATGTGCATCGCAAGAGCTTATCAGAGATTAGCGGATGACAGTTATAATTAGTGCAAAAGGCTGTCGAAAGACAGCCTTTTTATTTAACCGATTAAATCTTTAATGATTTCAGTTGCGCGCATAGCGTCTGCTTTACCGCGGGTGGCTTTCATAACACCGCCGACAAGCGACTTAAATGCCGCCTCTTTACCGTTTTTATAGTCATCAATAGCCTTAGGATTGTCTGCAACGACCTGTTTGCAGATTTCAAGCAGTGCGTTTTCGTCGACACCGCCCATATCCTTTTCGTCGATAAGTTCAGATACAGGTTTACCTGTTTCAATCATCTTATCGAGGGTGGATTTTGCAAGGTTCATATTGATTTTATTCTGTTCAACGAGTTTGAGCAAATCACGGAACATTTCCGCTGTAAATTTCAACTCAAATTCTTCCTTTTGAGCATCAGTCGAAAGATGTTTAAAGATCTGCGAGATAATCATATTCGATGCGTTTTTCGGCTTTTTAAGACCGTTTGCGCTATCATCGAAAAACTCGGCAACCTTGCGGTATTTAACGATGATTGCGGCATCTGTTTCAGAAATGCCGTAATCGTTTACATAGCGGTTGAGTTTAGCATCGGGAAGTTCGGGCAGACTCTTGCGGATTTCTTCCACAAATTCAGCGGGAGTTTCGATTGTAACCAAATCAGGTTCACGGAAATAGCGGTAATCGTGAGCGTCTTCCTTGGAACGCATCGACGAAGTTTCGCCTGTGTCGGTGTTGAACCGCAGGGTTTCCTGTACAACTTCCCCGCCGCTTTCAATTAAATCAACCTGGCGTTCAAACTCGTATTTCATCGCCTTTTGGATAAATGTAAACGAGTTCATATTCTTGATTTCGGTACGAGTGCCGAACTTCTCACTGCCTTTTTTGCGAACAGAGATGTTGACATCGCATCGCAGTGAGCCTTCCTGCATTTTGCAGTCGGACACGCCGATATATTTCATAATGAGTTGCAGTTTTTCAACATATTCAATTGCTTCGTCGATACTGCGGATGTCGGGTTCTGTAACGATTTCGATAAGCGGAACACCGCCACGGTTGTAATCAACAAAAGTATCACCGTGTTCGTGAACGAGTTTACCTGCATCTTCTTCGATATGAATACGCAAAATACGGATTTTTTTGCCCGATTTGAGTTCAATATATCCGTTGGAACAAAGCGGTTTATCGTATTGTGAAATCTGATATGCTTTGGGAAGGTCGGGATAGACATAGTTTTTTCTATCCATCTTTGCAATAGGATTGATTTCACAGTTGGTAGCAAGGCCCGCCATAATTGCGTATCTTACAACTTCACGGTTGAGTTTGGGCATTGTGCCGGGCAGACCGATACAAATCGGACAGCAATGAGTGTTCGGATCAGAGCCAAACTGGGTAGTGCAAGAGCAGAAGATTTTTGTTTTTGTGGATAATTCAACGTGGGTTTCAAGACCCGAAACTATTTCGTACTCAGCCATTTTACTCTACCCCCAATCCTGAGTTTTGATAAGCATCTGCGTTTTGTTCAAAAGCATATGCTGCGTTTAATATGGTTGCTTCGCAGAACGAATTGCCGATTAACTGCATACCTACAGGCAAGCCGTTTTGTGCCATACCGCACGGAATGGATACAGCAGGCAGTCCTGCAATATTTACAGGGACTGTACAAATGTCTGTTTGGTATGTTTCGATTGCGTTTTGACCGGTGAAACCGTTTTCAAAAGCGGTCATAGGAACGGTCGGCGCTAAAATCACATCGCATTTTTCAAAGGTTTTCTTGAATGCGTCAACGATATTTCCACGCAAATTCTGCGCTTTTTTGTAGTATGCGTCATAGTATCCGCTCGATAAAACATAAGTGCCGAGCAAAATTCTGCGTTTGACCTCTTTACCGAAGCCTTGCGAACGTGTTTTGCAGATCATATCGTGGATGCCGTTGTAACTTTCGGTGCGGTAGCCGTAACGGATACCGTCGTATCTGCCGAGGTTAGACGATGCCTCTGCACACGCTAAAATGTAGTACACAGGCAGTGCGTATTTCAAGATAGGCAGTTCAAATTCAACAATCTGAGCGCCGAGTGATTTGTATGTTTCGATAGCCTTTTCGATATTTTCCTTTACATCGGGGTTAATGCCCTCAAAATACTCTTTTGCTATACCGATTTTAAGACCTTTAACATCGCCTGTGAGTTTGTCCGCGGTAGTGTCAGATGCGCCTTTTGAGGTAGAATCCATATCGTCCTTGCCGGAAATATGATCGAATACGATTGCCGCATCCTCAACGCTTGTGGTAATCGGGCCGATTTGGTCAAGGCTGGAGGCATATGCGATAAGTCCGAAACGGGATACTGCGCCGTAAGTCGGTTTTAAGCCGACTATACCGCAGAAAGATGCGGGTTGGCGAATCGAACCGCCTGTATCAGAGCCGAGCGCATATACAGCGATATTAGCACCGACTGCGGATGCACCGCCGCCTGACGAGCCGCCTGCAACGTGATTTTTATTGTGGGGATTGTTTGCGCCGCCGTAGCACGAATTTTCGCAAGATGAACCCATTGCAAATTCGTCCATATTGGTTTTACCGAGCAGAACAGCACCGTCTTTTTTGAGTTTATCCCAGACAAAAGCATCGTAAATCGGGGTGTATCCCGAAAGGATTTTTGAACAACAGGTGGTTTCAATGCCGTCAGTTGAAATATTGTCTTTAAGTGTCATCGGAATGCCCTCAAGCAGTCCGATTTCTTCACCGTTTTTCAGTTTTTCGTCTACCTTTTCAGCGGATTTGAGTGCCTGTGAAAAGGTGGTTTTTACATATGCGTTGAGTGTCGGATTTTCCTTTTCAACCGCATCAATATACTGCTTTGTGAGTTCGACAGCGGTGATTTCGCCCGACTTTAGCATCTCGTGATATTTTTTGATTTTACTGTATGGTTTCATTTTGACTTAAATCCTCCGCTACATCTTCTTTTTAACAGGGAAATATCCGTCTTCCCCGCCGTTTACATTGGCGAGTATGCGCTCACGGTCATAAGACTCTACAACCACATCGTCGCGCATTTCGTTTTTAAGTCCGTTGATGTCATCGAACTCGCCGATTTCGCCGTCAAACGAATTGATAGTGTCGGCAAATTTGATGATATTCATCATTTCATCGGTAAGTGAGTCGAGTTCGTCTTCGGTAACTTCTAACTTTGAAAGCAGAGCGATATCGAGAATTTCTTCTTTTGTTACCATATAAAAATTCCTTTCTATGCGACAAATCAGTGCGGCGTTTGCCACACTGATTGCTGTTATCTGATTTTGATGTGCACTTCTCTTAACTGATGTTCAGTGACTTCATTGGGTGCGCCCATTAAAACATCCTGTGCGTTGGAGTTCATCGGGAATGCGATAACTTCACGGATGTTTTCTTCGTCTTTTAAGAGCATTAACATACGGTCGATACCGATTGCCATACCCGCGTGAGGCGGTGCGCCGTATTGGAATGCACGGTAGAGTGATGTGAATTTAGCCTGCAAGTCTTCTTCGGTATAACCTGCAATATCAAAAGCCTTTTTCATAATGTTGATGTCGTGGTTACGAACAGCACCCGATACAAGTTCAACGCCGTTGCAGACGATGTCGTACTGCCAAGCGAGTACATCGAGCGGATTGCCGTTTAACGCATCTAAACCGCCCTGTGGCATTGAGAATGGGTTGTGGGTAAAGATGATTTTGCCGTCGTCGTCTTCTTCGTACATCGGAAAATCTACGATATAGCAGATTTCAAAAGTATCTTTTAATAAATCAAGGCGTTTGCCGAGTTCATCACGGATCTGACCTGCGAATTTAGGTGCATTGACCTTTGTGTCAGCGATGAAGTAAAGTACATCATCGGTTTTGAGGTTAGCACGGGTTCTGAGTTCTTCACGTTGCTGCTCAGTTAAGAATTTGTCGATCGGGCCTTTATATGAGCCGTCTTCAAGCACGGTGATATAGCCAAGGCCTTTCATGCCGACTTCATCAGTTGCGAATTTCAGCATTTTCTCAAAGAAGCCCTTTGACTGCTTACCGCAAGGTGCATTGATACCGCGTACAGTCTTGCCTCTGAACGGTGCAAAGTCAGTTTCAACGAACATATCTGACAGTTCGACGATTTCGAGTGGATTGCGAAGGTCGGGTTTGTCAGTGCCGTATTTAAGCATTGCAGTTTCATATGGCAGACGGATAAATTCTTCTGACACCGGTTTGTTGCCAAACTTTTTAAAGGTATTGTACATTACTTCGTGAGCAACTTTGAATACATCTTCCTGTGTTGCAAACGCCATTTCTAAATCGAGCTGATAAAATTCGCCGGGAGTTCTGTCTGCTCTTGCGTCTTCATCACGGAAGCACGGTGCTACCTGGAAGTATTTATCAAATCCCGATACCATAAGCAACTGCTTGAAAATCTGCGGTGCTTGGGGAAGTGCGTAAAACTTGCCGTGATGTTTACGGCTGGGGATGAGATAGTCGCGCGCGCCTTCAGGGGATGATGCGGATAAAATAGGGGTTTGCATATCTAAAAATCCGAGTGAGGTCATTTTCTCACGCAGATAAGAGATAACTTGTGAGCGGAAGATAATGTTGTCGTGTACTTTTTTATTACGCAAATCAAGGAAGCGGTAGGAAAGACGGACGTCTTCTCTTGTTTCCTTGCTTGATACAACTTCAAAAGGCAAGTTCGGTTTAGCAGCTCCGAGTATATCAAGAGTTTGTGCTGAAACTTCAACTGTACCTGTTTCGATTTTGGGATTGTATGTTTCTTCGTCACGGCGGAGCACTTCACCGCAAACGCGGACGGTGCTTTCTCTTGTGACATTTTTGAGCATATTTTCGTCTTTAATGACAATCTGGGTGATGCCGGTTTCATCACGCAGGTCGATGAACAAAATCCCGCCGTGGTCACGGATGTTCTCTACCCAACCTGAAAGGCGGACATTTTTGCCGATATCGCTTTCTCTGAGTTGTCCGCAAGAATGGGTGCGGTATTCGTTTTCGTAAACCATATAAAACAGTCCTCTCATTTGTAGGTTAATTCATACACAATTCAAACAATTATAATTTATTCTATCACATTCGAGCGTAAATTACAACATTTAATTTATATTTTTTGCAATTTTTTCGTCCTATCTTGCGTAAAATTTATTTGTATATATAATGAAAACTTCTTAAATACGGCCTAAACCGTATTTAAGAAGTTTATATGTTCATCAATTCGCCGAGTGTATTTTCACCCCAACTGTAATTTGTGAGATAACTGCCCTTGAAAAGTGACGAATACTCTTCATCACCGCTCAAATAATCGTATAAATCGCACTTCACCTTATCTGTAACAATTCTTCGCTTGCCGTCAACCGACTCTACAATGTCGGTGATACCGTACTCCTCAAGTATATTTTTTAAACGCAGTGCTACCTTACGGTAACGCGCGAGTGTGACTGAGTTTGCGGGTTCGTCCTCCCACAAAAATCCGATAGCCTCAACCGATGAAATATACCCGCCTCGCCTGTCAACAAGCAACGCTAAAAGTTCCTTTGATTTTTTGTTTCTGAACGCAATCGGGCGGTCATCTATAAATACATCGAAATACCCGAATGTACGGATACAAACTCTGCCCTCATCACCGTTTTTCTGCGTTGTGTCAGCGGTGTCTACATTATAAAGCATTACATATCGCGGAGAAATTCCGTCTCCCTTTTTTTCAGAACATATCGCTTTTATGCGACGCGGTTTACCGCTCTCAGTGTCGATATATGAAAACTCAGCCTCACCGCTTTGCAAAAGTTGTGCGAATTTGTTATAATCGACACCGCTTCTCGAAACAAAGGTTGAAAGTTCAATGCTCTGCTTTGTCATCGGAAGCCACTCGTCCGCAGTGTACCCGAAGAATTTGTAAATGTTTTCGCTTGCATACATCGGGGTAACATACTTGCCATCCCCCGACACTTCAAACGCCATAATGCCCTCTGTGAACTTCATAACCAGCTCTTGCATATTTTCGTTGATACTTTTGAGTGTCAGATTTTCATTGCGCAAGTCATCCGCAACCGTATCATTTTCAACAGCCTTACAGCAGTAAAGGCTGATATTATCGTCAATCTTCAAAAATATGCCGAGGTACGAATTCACAGTCCCCGAAGACGACATTGCACGGTATCTGATTTGCGGGGGGGTGCTGTTTTGGGAAGTAGATTTACCGGAAAAATAATCATCAAAAAACGCCTGAACTCTTTTTAAATCTTCTTTTGCAACAGTATTATGAAGCCACTGCCTTGTGGCTGCACTCAGTTGCATTGGGATGTTATGTATTCTGCCGAAAGTATCCGACAGATTGCCGTGAAGATATTTAACGGTTTCGTTTAAAAAATCGTATTCAAAAATCTTGTCGTAAACCTCGGACAAAGCCTTAATATAACGCTTGTTTTCGTTTACTTTTTTCTGCTCGTGCCGTTCGGTGATGTCAGCGCAAACGCACTGAAATTCGGGTTCATTCTGATCGTTTACAGTCCTTGCAACCCAACCGTATAAGGTTGCCTTACTGCCGTCACAGCGGTTGACCGAAACCTCACCCGACAAACACTCTTCTTGCTCTTCTACCCTCTTTAGAAAATTCGCAAATTTTTGGCGTGATTTCATTGAAATCATAAGAAAAATATTCTCGCTGTAAAGTTCGCGGTAGTCAATTTCATTGGGACTTGCCTCCGGGAAACGCAGAATTTCAAGCAATCTTTCGTTAACATATGTAACCTTTGGATTTTTGTCACAGGTGAACTTTAAAAATCCAAAAGTAACGGAGTCGTTCAAAAACCGCAGACTTTCGTTTTCTGATTTTAGCGCAGTAATGTCGCAAAGCGTAGAAACGCCAACAAGGACACCGTCCTCCCCTCTTTGAGAGGTGACGGTATCCTGTACATATTTGACTGTGCCGTCTTTGCAGACGATACGGTAATCGAGTGTTAATGTTTGCTCTTTTTCTGATAATTTTTCGATAAATTCACTGTACGCCTTACGATCGATAGGATGCACCGAGTTTATATATAAATCAGCATTATCGCAAACGATTTCATCTTGACAAAGCCCTGTCAGATCGCACAAACTTTTGCTTGCGAATGTGATGTGGACGGGCTTATCTAATACATATTGATGAAAGCCACTGATATATTGCAACACTTCAAGATTATCCATAGCTTCGTTCCTTTGCGTTGTTTGTCAACAACATTATAACACATTATTGACTGTTTCGCAACTGTGTCTTTTGGATTTTTCCGCTAATGGTTTTGGGCATTTCATCAGCAAATTCGAGAATTCTGATCCACTTATATTCAGCAAGTCTGCTGTTACAGAAATCTTTCATTTCCTTTTCAAGCTCTTTGCTCGCATCATATCCTTGATTTAAAACGACAACCGCTTTAATCGCCTGACCTCGCAAAGCATCAGGGACACCTACAACGCTACATTCGAGCACCGCAGGATGTTCCATCAATACATTTTCTATCTCATACGGGCCGACTCTGAAGCCGCCGGTTTTGATAATGTCGTCAAATCTGCCGTGGAACCAGTACAGACCGTTTTCGTCCATATATGCGGCGTCGCCTGTGTGATACACCCCACCGCGCCAAACGTGGCGGTACTGCTCTTCATTGTCAAGATAGCCGCTGAATATGCCGACAGGCTTTTGATTGTTTTCCGGTACGATTACTACTTCGCCGATTTCGCCGACTTCAACAGGCTCGCCTTTTTTAGAAAGCAGTTGTATATTATAAAACGGTGAAGTCGTACCCATTGAGCCTTCAACGGGAGTTTTGCCCTTGAAATTACCCAGAAGCAAGGTTGTTTCTGTCTGACCGTAACCCTCACAAAGCGGTAGTCCTGTGCGTTGTGTGAAAAGTCTGAACACTTCGGGGGCTAACATTTCGCCGGCAGTTGATGCGTGGCGCAGTTTCGGCATTTCAGGGATGCCCTTGCGCACAAGATAGCGGTAAACTGTGGGCGGTGCGCAGAAGGAAGTTACACCGTATTTGTTGATTACGGTAGTCAGTTGTTTGGGATCGAAGTTATCAAAATCATACACCATAACCGCACTGCCGACAAGCCACTGACCGTAGATTTTACCCCAAGATGCTTTTGCCCAGCCGGTCTCTGCAACGGTGAAATGAAGTCCGTCATCCTCAGCCTGTTGCCAATATTTTGCGGTCGCAATGTGTGCTAAAGGATACGAAAAATCGTGAATAACTCCCTTAGGATAGCCCGTTGTGCCGGATGTAAAATAAAGCAACATCGGATCGGTGTAATGCGTTTCAACACGCTCGAAATTATCGTCTGCAAGCGCAATCTGCTCACTCAAATTCTCAAAACTATCGACTGTATTCTGTACAGTCCAGAGTTTGCAGGGAGATCCCGCTTCCCTTACAGCAGAAAGGATTTTTTCGGGTGCCTCGTTTTGTGTGGTGCAGATAACAGCCTTTGCTTTTGAACTTTTTAAGCGGTAAACTAAATCGTTTACAGTCAGCATATGTGTTGCAGGGATTAAAGTAGCACCGAGTTTGTGAAGGGCAACTGCCACAGTCCAATACTCAAAGTGTCTTTTTAATACCACCAAGACCTTATCCCCGCGTTTAATTCCCGCATTTTTCAGTACATTTGCGGTTTTGTTAGATAACAGCTTAATGTCTGCAAAAGAAAAAATATGTTCCTCGTTTTCGGTGTTGCACCAAACGAGTGCGGTTTTATCAGGGGTAGTATCTGCGATAGCGTCTACTACATCGTAGCCAAAATTAAAGTTATCCTCAAAATGTATTTCTAACTTCTTAATATTGCCGTTTTCATCGAATGTTTCACGGCAAAATTTTTCATAAATGCTCATAAACAATTCCTTTGCAGCTAGTGTGTGGTGACTTTACCGATTTTTCTGAAACGGTCGTACCGTTTGCCAATCAGTTCGCTGTCTTTGGATAAAATTTCAATTTCTTCGTGCAAAAGTTTGCGCATACGGTCGTAAAACGGCTTTGAACCAATGTCGCTTTCGGATAATACGCGCTCAATTATGCCCAAGCCTTTAGCGTCTTGTGCTGTAAGTTTCAAACTCTCCGCAGCTTGAGGCGCAAGAGTGGAATCTTTCCACAAAATGCTTGCGCATCCTTCGGGAGAAATTACTGAATAAACCGAATTTTGAAGCATCCACACCCTATCAGCAACAGCGAGTGCCAATGCTCCGCCGCTTCCGCCTTCGCCGATTAAAATCGAGATTACAGGTACGCACAAGGTTGACATTTTCATAAGATTTTCGGCAATCGCCTGACCTTGTCCGCGCTCCTCTGCGCCAATTCCGCAGTATGCGCCCGATGTATCAACAAAGCAGATAACGGGTCTGCCGAACTTTTCGGCCTGCTTCATAAGGCGAAGTGCTTTTCTGTATCCTTCGGGATTGGGCGCACCAAAATTGCGCTGTGCGCGTTCTTTTGCGGTGTGTCCTTTTTCAATCGCAATTACTGTTACAGGCATATCGTTTAATTTGCCGACACCGCCGATGATAGCCGGATCGTCTGCAAAACGGCGGTCGCCGTGAAACTCGTAAAAGCTTGTAAAAATGTTCTTTATATAATCGAAACCTGTCGGGCGGTCTGCCGCACGGGCAAGTTTCACTTTATCAAAAGGTTTTACTGCCACTAAAAGTTACCTCCGTTATGCATTTTTAAAAGGTCGGTTAAGGTTTTCTTTTCGTTGGCTCTATCAACAATAGCGTCGATAAATCCGTGTTCGAGTACAAATTCCGATTTCTGAAAGCCTTTCGGAAGTGCTTTTTTTGTAGTCTGCTCAATAACACGCGCGCCCGCAAATCCAACCGTTGCACCCGGCTCGGACAAAATAATATCCGCTTCCATTGCAAAACTTGCTGTAACACCGCCTGTGGTGGGATCTGTGAGAACTGCAATATACAACAGTCCTGCGTCAGAATGGCGCTTGACTGCGGCACTTGTCTTTGCCATCTGCATTAAAGATACAAGGCCCTCCTGCATACGCGCGCCGCCCGATACGGTAAACGCTACAACCGGCAAACGATTTTCGGTTGCGTATTCAAAAAGGCAAGTAATACGCTCGCCTACAACGCTACCCATACTGCCCATCATAAAAAACGGATCCATTGCGAAAACACAGCATTTTTCGCCGCCGATCTTTGCAGTACCGCAGATAACCGCCTCTTCTTCACCGCTCGATACACGAACAGTATTGAGTTTTTCCTTATATCCGGGGAAACTGAGCGGATCGTTCGATTCCATATCTGCGAACATTTCGCTGAAAGTACCCTTGTCGGTTATCATACGAAGTCTGTGGCGGGCTTTCATACGAAAATGATAGCCGCAAGAGCATACTAAATTGTTTGCCCATAATTTACTCAAAGGGATTTCTTTATGACAGTTCGGGCATTTCTTTTCAGGCTCGCCCTCGTCCCTGTGTACAGGAGCAGAAACTCTGCCGCCCGCCTCCAATTCATTTTTCGGTTTTAAAAAATTAAGTAATGGCATATGTTCACCCTTAACCCATAAATGTTAAATCGTAATTACCTGATATAAACCGTTCATCTTCAACGAACTGCAGTTGCTCCTCAATATTGGTTTCAATTCCGTAAACCACCAATTCGCACAATGCAGCACGCATTTTTCTAAGTGCTTCCTCACGAGTACCCGCGTGAACGATTACCTTACCCACTAAAGAATCGTAGTAAGGTGTGACTTTTGTGCCTTCAACCAAATAACTGTCAAAACGCACAAACGGACCGCCCGGAACGTGCAACATCTTCAGTTGACTGCAACCGAGTGCGTTGATTCGACATTCAATCGCCGAACCTTTAAAGCGGATGTCACTTTGACTGAAACTAATCGGTATTCCTGCGGCAATTCTGATTTGCCATTTCACAAGGTCAATACCTGTGAGCATTTCGGTAACGGGATGCTCTACTTGAAGACGGACGTTCATTTCCATAAACCAGAAGTTGCCGTCACGGTCAAGCAGGAATTCCATTGTTCCCACACCGACATAACCGATTTTCTTTACCGCGTCAACTGCGAGTTCGATGATTTTTTTACGCTGTTCGGTATTTACAGCAGGCGACGGAGTTTCTTCAATCAATTTTTGGTTTCTGCGCTGCAAAGAGCAGTCACGCTCACCAAGACATACTGCATTGCCGCTTTCGTCTGCCATAATCTGAAGTTCAACGTGGCGTGCGGGGAATACATATTTTTCGAGATATACAGAGCCGTCACCGAAAGCCGAAACTGCCTCGCTTGTTGCACTGTAATATGCGTCGTCGAAATCATCAATACTGCGGATAAGACGAATGCCTCGGCCGCCGCCGCCCGCACAGGCTTTAAGCATAACAGGAAAGCCGATTTTCTCAGCCTCTTGTCTTGCCTCTTCAAGCGATGCTACCGCCTTGGTGCCCGGAATTACGGAAAGTCCCGTTTGTGAAATCAACTCTTTTAAAATTGCTTTATCGCTGAGTCGTTCCATATCTTCGGGATCAGGGCCGATGAATACAATCCCGTTTTTACGGCAAGCGCGTGCGAAATGCGCATTTTCGGATAAAAAGCCGTAGCCGGGATGAATTGCGCCCGCACCTGCTAATATTGCGGTGCTGATAATCTGATTTTCGTTAAGATAACTTTCTGTCGCAGAATTTCCGCCGATGCAGTAACTTTCATCTGCAAGTGCTACATGCAAGGCATCTTTATCTGCCTGTGAATATACCGCAACAGTCGCAATGCCCATCTCTTTACAAGCACGGATAATGCGTACAGCGATCTCACCGCGGTTTGCAACTAAAATTTTCGAAAACATAAGTTATACACCTGCCACAGCGAAAGAAAATTCAGCAGATACACAAGTTTTTCCGCCGACTTCCACAACGCCTTCAGCAAAATAAAACGGCGGTCTTGCTCTTTTGATACTGCATTTGGTTTCGATGGTATCACCCGGGCGAACGGGATTTTTAAAACGCACCTTATCAAGACCTGTATAAACAGGCAGTTTGCCCGCCTTGATTTCATCATCCAAAAGGACGCAAGCGGACTGTGCCAAAATCTCGCAAAGAATTACACCCGGTACAATCGGGTTGCCCGGAAAATGACCTTTAAGGAAAAATTCATCCCCACGCACTTTATAAAATCCGTGAGCGATATTATCCTCTTTTACAACTTCGTCTAAAAGGAGCATATTATCTCTGTGGGGCAGAATATTCTTGATTTCTTCTCGGTTCATATGTTACCTCTTTATTCTGAATAATTCTGTGCCGTATTCGACAACCTGACCGTTAGTCACACAGATTTTTTCAATAGTTCCCGAATGTTCAGCGCTGACTTCATTCATAAGTTTCATAGCCTCAACAATGCAAAGTACATCACCCTTATTTACCTTTTGACCGAGTGACACAAACGGCTCTGCATTTTCAGCAGGGGCGGCGTAAAATACACCGACAATAGGTGATTTTACGCTGATATAATCTGCATTTTCGCTACTTTCGCTGTTTTTTGATACGGGATTTGCAACGGTCGGTGCAACCACTGCCTGAGCAACCGGAGCGACAACCCCTGCACGCTCTAAACGAACGACTTTATTTTGGTC
>JAXJSX010000191.1:0-6567 GCA_036309925.1 Acutalibacteraceae bacterium
AGCATACCGATACCGCCGCAAGTCGGGGTATGGCTGTCAGAACCGATTAAAGTTTTGCCGGGGATGCCAAATCTCTCTAAATGCACCTGGTGGCAGATACCGTTACCGGGGCGTGAAAAGTAGATACCGTGTTTTTTAGCGATTGAACCGATAAAACGGTGGTCGTCTGCATTTTCAAATCCTGTCTGCAAGGTATTGTGGTCGATATATGCGACACTGCGTTCGGTTTTAACTCTCGGCACACCCATAGCCTCAAATTCGAGGTATGCCATAGTGCCTGTTGCGTCCTGTGTTAAGGTTTGGTCGATTTTAAGTCCGATATCTTCACCTTTAACCATTTCGCCTGAAACTAAGTGCGCTTTTATAATTTTCTCTGCAATTGTCATTCCCATATTAGAATAACCGCCTTTCATACACATTTTCTCTATTCTAATATTATCCTACAAAATGCCTTCAATGTCAAGTGAAAAATTAGTAATCCCCGACATTCGAACCAAAATCGCAACCAAAAAGTTATTATAAATTTAAAAATATATGAATTTAATGAAAAAAGCCTTGTAAATTCGATGGGTTTGTTATAAAATATAATCGGATTATAATGAAAACACGGAGAATAATTATGAATATTAAAAGAATTTTAATTATGGTAATGTGTGCACTTATGGCGATTTCAATTACATCGTGTCTCCAAAGCAACGATAATATTACACCCACTACCACATCGCCTACCACTACACAACCGACAATCGAAACTCCAACGCAAATCCCCACTCCCGAGAAAATCGGTAATATGACTTTCGGCACTGCTTTTTATAAGGCTCAAATCGGTTCATCTATTTATAATGTAGATATTACTGATGCCACAGATTATGAAATCCTTGCGGCTAAGTGCCTGCAAGGTCTTGTTGCGCGCGAGCAAAGTGCGCAGATTTACTTGTCTGAAGACGAAAACGATAACTTCTGGCTGTCGCGTTTTCGTGACCAGTACGGTTTTATTGTAAAAAATATTACACTTACCGATATGTTCTCGCAGTTCGGCGGTGTTGTTGAAAATATAGTAGTATACAACAGCGAAAACGAAAATTCTAAAATGAGCGCAGTTTACACTGCATCGCTGAATAATGGCGTTGCAGTGGCGCAAGAATATGCGTCAAATTTTGCGGTTTATTTTAAAAATGCGGTTGTCGTTGACACACAAGCAACTGTATCAACAAGTGATGAGTGCGTTGACAATGCCTTATCCACGGCACAGGGTATGTATGTAGCATCAGTCGATGGAAATTGCGAGTTTATCGACTATCTCTACGCTGTAAAAGCGCCGATCGTCTGCGTTGACGACGACAACGTCTCCGCCCTTGAAAAACTGCTTAAATCCGATAAATTCGAGCGCCCCGCTGTGCTTTTCTGCGATGAGGATGAACACCTCAAACTCGCATCACAAAATGGTTTCGGCACTCTCAATATTGACGGATTTTCAAATGCTACCTTATTCTCGTCATTTACAAATGCAGATGCATCAAAGGGTGCTGAAAAAGGTGCTTCGCGTTATTCAGAGGAAATCGAAAATTATGTCAGCATTGAAATTGTAACATCTGAGTCAGACTTTGCAGACAGTTTCTCGTATTTACTCAAAAACAGCCGTCGTGGTTCGACTGCCATCACGCTGAATATCAGTCCCGCAATTTACGAACTTGCTCCCCCTGTTGCCGCTTGGTATCAGGCAGGCAGACGTGCAGCGACATCATTTTCAGCAAAAGACATTGGATATATGAATGTTGATATTTCTGAGATGAATGAGGAATATCTGAAAACATTTTTTGAGCGGTCAAAGCCTTTTGTCAACGGTTTTGGGTTCAGCATTGCAGATGTGAATGTCAGTGCAGACGAACTTGCTATCCTTTCGGAAAATCTGCCCGGTATCACTCCGATTTCAAGCGAAGATACCGCAGTGACTGTAATCAACATTGATAACATTTACAGTTTCAGCGATTTCAAATTACCACAGGCGCAACTTCCGTTTTACTGTGTTCGTGTGAATGCCGAGGACATTACCACATCAACCTTTCAGCAGCTCGAAAACTTAGTTGTGCATTTCCAAGAGAAAAACGACAACACCGAGTTCATACTTTGCGAGGATTTGCTTGCAACAATCAAGGAATTTGAATTAGAAACTCAAACTACCACAACTACAACTACCGCAACTTCGGCGGCTCAACAGTAATATGATACGAAAAATTTTATCACTTGTAACGGCTGTGTGTATAGCCGTCGTCGCAAGTGGTTGCACAAAAAATACCGCAATGAATACGCGGTATTTTTTTGCAATGGACACTTACATTGAGATAACTGCCGACTGCGACGATGAAGTTTTCCGAAAAATCGAAACCGAAGTCCTCAGAATTGACAAGGTTTTTGATGCGTATTCAACCGACAGCGAGCTTCATAAAATCAACCAAAACAGCGGCGGCAAAAACGCAGAAATTGCACAGTTATCCGCACAGTCAAATGACATTTCAAAGGCGACTGACGGTTATTTTGATGTAACTCTTTTTAATGTTACAAATCTGTGGTCTATCGGCGATAAAAATTATCTGCCTACCGACACCGAAATCGACGATGCGCTTTTGAAAAGCGGATATGAAAATCTGACCGCAAACGGCGATACAGTCACGCTGAAAAACGGCGCAAAACTCAACTTCGGTGCGATCGCAAAGGGATACGCATCCGACAAAATCGCAAATATTGCGCGTGATAACGGAGTGAAAAATGCGATTTTTTCGCTGGGGGGAAACGTTGTCTTAATCGGCAACAAAAACGGCGATGGGTATTCGGTAGGGATTGCCGATCCGAACGCTCCTGACACTTCAACGGTTGGGAATATCAACAGCCTTTCCGAATGTTTTGCGGTTACATCGGGCGGGTATCAGCGTTATTTTGAGAAAGACGGTGTGCGTTATTCGCACATTTTCGGGCGGGGCGGCAGACCTGCGCAAAGCGGTCTTTTATCGGTGACTATTGTGGCTTCTTCCGGCACGATTGCCGATGCGTATTCCACGGCACTTTATGCTATGGGACTTGAGAAATCGCTCGAATTTTACTCGCATAACGGCGGTTTCGAGGCGGTTTTTGTGACAGATAATTTCGAGGTTTATGTGACTGACGGTCTTAAAAATAACTTCACACTACAAAACGGGGAGTATAGCCTATGCGACTGAAAAAATGGGATTTTATTGTGTTTTTAGTCCCCGTTATGATCGCCGTTTTATCCACGGTTTTTGTGTTTTCAAGCGGTGACGAGAGATTCGCAAGGATTGAAATCAACGGCACTGTTATTCAAACGGTAGACTTAAATTCCACTCCCGACCTTGAACTTGACATCACCCCCGAATATCACAATAAAATTGTGGTGAAAGGCGGCAAAATCGGCATTTTGAGTGCTGATTGCAAGGATAATACTTGCGTGCGCACGGGATTTATTGACACACCCGGGCAGTCGATTGTATGTGTGCCGTCACGCCTTGTTATCACGGTTACAGGCGGTGATGCGGATGAATAAAGCGCAAAAAGTGGCGTTGCTGTCGGCATTTACTGCGGTGGCGGTCATATTTTCATATGTTGAATTTTTACTGCCCGTGCCGATAATCCCGATTGCAAATTTCAAACTCGGTTTTTCAAATATAGCAATATTAGCGGTGCTTTATTTGTACACCCCGAAAGACGCTTTTGCGGTGATGGCGGCGCGGACGGTGCTTAATGCACTCTTGTTCAGCGGAATTATCCCCCTTGCGATGTCGCTGACGGGCGGGATACTCTCGCTGACGGTTATGAGTTTGCTGGAAAGGACACAAAAATTCAGTATTGTTGGGGTGAGCGTTGCGGGCGCGACTGCGCATAATATCGGGCAATGTATTGCGGCGGCGATGATAGTGCAAACGGTGAGTATCGTGGCGTATCTGCCGATAATGATGGTTTTATCTGTTGTTTGCGGAGTTTTGATTTCAGTTGCAAGCGGTTTTATTATTAAAATAATTAAAAATGGATGATTTATGCCTGTGGCATATTGAGGGACGGATATTATATCATATCTCGTTAGAGATATATCATTTTCTTTATATAAAAATAACAGGAGGCACTTCTTTTGAAGTACCTCCCTTGCGAGTGCTTTAACTGTATCTTACATAACTTTGATTATCGTACCTGAATTTGCGGGGATGGTGACTTTAAGATTACCGCCGCACACTTCGATTTTTGAGCCTTCTGCAAAATCGACTGCGGGGGCTTTATTCCACACTTGTTTCATAGCGTCGTCATACTTTGTCTGCACGGCTTTAATCATATCCGCGATTTTTCCCGCACTGTCTTCGTCACTTATCTCGCAAATCGCATCAAAGAGTGATTTAGCAGACTCAGCAACATTTGAAAACGGTGTTAAATCAACCTTTTCCGGCTCAGTTTCAACAGACTTTTCACCGTTGTTTTTGAAAGAATCAAGCACATCATAAGCCTTGTTCACATTCATCGGTACACGGATGTCAACGGTTACGGGAATATCATCGTTGTTGACAGCGGTGATGACCGCACTGCCGTTCATCATACGCGCAAATGCGTATTGACGGTTTGTGAGCAATAACTCTTTATATTCGCCCAGCGACAGTTCGGGCAATTCTTTTTTCGCTCTGCCCAGCAACTTTATAAACTGTGCAAGTTCATTGCTTTTGAAGTCGTCAAGAATTAAGTCAGGACGCAAATTCCAGTCATCTCCGCGCTGTTTGTCGCCGAGAACACCAAACTCCGAACCGTAATATACCGACGGTACACCCGGCAATGTATAAAGCAATATCGACACAGGACTCAAATGCGCTTTGTTATTGAGCTTGGATGCGATTCTTGATACATCGTGATTGTCCACAAATGTATAGAGTTTAATATTTCTGCAGTTGTCAATCATACGCTTTACATTGTGCGCAATTTCAAAGTAGTTGTGGTCGTTGTGACCTGAATACAGCGCCTTATGAAGTTCGTAGTTTGTAACTGAATGAAGTTTCTGATCGTTTGCCCACATAGAATAATTGCCGTGGATAACTTCGCCCATCAGCCAAAAATCTGACTTTAAGGGTGTGGTGAACGAACGAAGAGCCTGCATAAATCCGTGGTCAAGGACATCAGCCGCATCAAGTCTAATACCGTCAATGTCAAATTCATCAATCCAGAACTTCACGCAATCGAGCAAATAATCTCTGACTTCGCCGTTGTGGTGGTTTAACTTGACAAGCAAGTTGTATCCGCCCCAGTTGTCATATGAAAAACGGTCGTTATATTCATTGTTGCCCCAGAAATTCACATTGCAGAACCAATCGCGGTAACACGAATTTTCACGGTTTTGTTTCAAATCGCGGAACGCAAAAAAATCTCTTCCGACGTGATTAAACACGCCGTCAACAATAACTTTCAAGCCGATTTCGTGGCAGAATTTAACGAAATCCTTGAAATCTTCGTTTGTACCGAGTCGCTTGTCAACTGTTTTGTAGTCGGTGGTGTCGTATCCGTGAGTCTGTGATTCAAACAGCGGGCCTATATAAATCGCAGTAAAATCAAGGTCTTTAGCGTGATTTGCCCAGCGCTTGATTTTATCGAACTTCGACTGCTGTTCACCGTTGTTTTCGTGTGCGCAACCACAAAGTCCAAGAGGATAAATGTGGTAGAACACGGCGTTTTCATACCATTTCATTGTAAAAACTCCTTTGATATATGCTTTTAACAGTATACCACATTACAGTGCTAATTGCAAATACTTTTTGTTTGTGTTATAATAAAAAAGGTGATTTTATGAAAATAGTAATTTGTCAAATAATCGCACTTTTGTGCGTTTTCTGTGCAATGTTTATAATGTTGCCCGTTTTCAAAGGGATATGCCATATTGGTATGCTCTACCCGACTGCAATCTTAATAGTGATTGCGATACTGCTGTGCAATCCGTCATTGTTCGAGAGCAAATACAAAGCGGCGGCAATTATTGTAAGCTCGCTTATCGGGGTAGCTGTAATCTTTATCGGGACGGTGATGAGTGCAATGGCAGTGTCAGCCTCTGACCGCCCGAAAGATAATGCAAATGTTACCGTTGTGGTGCTGGGATGTTTGGTACGCGGGACTTCTCCGAGCAGAATGTTGAATGACAGAATAAATGCCGCCTATGAGTATTTGACTTTAAACGAAAATGCGATGTGTATAGCATCGGGCGGAATGGGGGAGAATGAACAGATTTCGGAAGCGGAATGTATAAAAAACGAGCTTGTCGCCCTTGGCATTGCACCAAATCGCATTATAATCGAAGATAAATCTACATCGACTGCTGAAAATATCGAGTTTTCCGCAAAAATCATCAATGATATGCGATTGCCGACTGATATTGCGATAGCATCCGACAATTTTCATCAGCTTAGAGCTGAAATCTTTGCTGAAAAATCGGGACTCAATGCCCGTTCACTCGGTTGTAAAACGGTGTGGTACTTGTCGGCGGGATATTGGTTTCGTGAGGTAGCGGGTGTGGTAGTCGCACTTATATAAAGC
>JAXJSX010000192.1:0-25478 GCA_036309925.1 Acutalibacteraceae bacterium
AAGCCTATGGGCGATATCAGACTTTATTTTATGCGTGCGGTTGTTTTACTTATAGCAAGCGGCATTATCGCACTGATCGAAGCGGCGGCAAGGTGTTTTCTCACAGGATTTTTTATATAACGGAGTGATTGAAATCAAGGATTATTCAGAAGAGTTTCAAGAGTGGCTGAAAAAAACTCGAAAGGTATCTTCGCAAACTGAGTGTTGTTATCTGAACGACATAAAGAATTACTGTGAATATACATCAAACTGCGGTATTTCATTGGAATCGGGTACTGATTTATATCTGACGCATTTAGACCAACAAGGTATATCGAAATCGTACAAAGCACGGTGTATAACATCCTTACGGGCGTTTTTTGAATTTTTGGTTGAATCGGGATATTCTTTAGAAAATCCTTTTTCAACCGTAAAACTCCCCAAAATCGAGAAAAAACCACCGCAAACGCTCACAGTACAGCAGATGCAGATGTTTTTATCCGCACCGGATATATCCACATTTGACGGTATGCGAGATAAAATTTTGCTCGAACTTATGTATCGAACAGGGTTAAAACTCACAGACATACTCGCACTGAATGTTGAGAATGTGAATTTACAAATGAATGTAATCACAGTAAAAAAGAACTCTCGCGAACGAATTTTTCCGATTTTTTCACCGCTGAATATATTTATCGCGGACTATATTTCGACAACGCGACTTGAAATCTTAAAAGGTAAAGCGAGTCGTGCACTTCTTATAAATTTAAAAGGCGGTAGGCTGACTCGGCAAAGTGCTTGGTTAATTGTTGATAAATACGCAAAAAAGTGCGGAATTGAACAAAAAGTCACACCTCAAACCATCAGAATGTCGCTTGCCTCTCATATCATTGACGAAGGTGCGACAATTTCAGATGTGAAGGACGCTATGAATTTGAGCGAATCGGGTGCAAGTACACTCTATTCAACTATCTCAAAAATTAAATACGGACAGGCTATATATAAAAACGGCTTGTTTGATGATAATTTTAAAAATTAAGGAGTTAAAAAATGGCACAAAAAACTATGGAAAAAAACTCGTTTTTGAAGTTTTTTGAATTACTGAAAGACCACTTTTTCAGCATTGTTCTGTTGGGTTCAATATTTTCTCTCGCGACGGTTTTGGTGGCACTCGCCTGTTTCGGACTTGCGTGGGTGCTCGTAACATTTATCGGTGACTATGCAATTTTCAATTTCTTCACATTTTTGCCGTGTGTACTTTTAGTACCGTGTATGTCAGCGATAATCAAGATTTTCAGACATTTTGTAACCGAAACGCCGACAATGCTCTGGTCCGATTTAAGACAAGCATTTAAACAAAATTTTTTACAAAGTCTGCTACTCGGCGTTGTTGAATATGTTGCGATTGTGCTTGTAACCATTGCGTACAACTATTATTCGCTTGCAGCGGCAATAAACAGTGAAAATATACTCGCACAGCTCGGTCTTGGTATTTGCCTGGTTTTTGCGTTGATGATACTGCTTACTTTCAGTTACTCGCTGATGATGATCGTTACGCTTGATTTGAAATTCAGAAAAATCCTGAAAAACAGTTTGATTTTCTGCTATTTATGTTTGCCGAGAAATGTTCTTTTGGTAATCAGTCTTGGCGTTTGGGTGGCTATTTGCTTTGCGTTGGTTTATGTATCGGCAATATCGGGAATGGCTATTGTCGGCGGTATTGTTTTAATGTTTTTACTGCTTTTTGCACTTTCGATTGCGATGTACATAATTGCGTTTTTCACTTTCCCGCCTGTCAAAAAGTATATTTTAGATCCCTATTATGAAAGTCACCCCGAAGAAACTTCAAAGCCGATTGAACAAGACGATAACAGCGACGAAGTTGAACAGACTGTTGAAGAAAAACCACTTCCAGAATATGTCTATCACAATGGCAGAATGGTGCATCGTTCGATTTTTGAGCGTGAAAAACTGCTTGATGAAGAAGAATAAATTTAAAAAGGAACGGAAATTACCGTTCCTTTTTTGTTATTTTGTGTTGATTATGATCTCGCCGTCTTTTGCGGAGACTGCGATTTTGGTGGGAGGATTGTCAAAGTTTTCAACCAACATATCAGTGATTTTATCTTCAACATTTCTTCTTATTGCATTGCGAAGTTCTCTTGCTCCGCGCGGTTTATTTACAGACATTTGAGCAAGTGCTGATTTCGCATTTTCATCAAAACTGAACTCAATGCCTCTGTCTGTAAGCGGTTCTTTGATCTCGTTTAACATAAGTTCGCTGATTTTTGTGAGTGCGTCGACATCGAGTGCTGAGAATACAACGATCTCGTCAACTCTTCCTAAAAATTCAGGGCGAAGTATCTGTTCAAGTGCTTTGATGGCTTTTTCATCTTTCAACGCTTCAGCTGTCTTTCCAAAACCGAGTGCAGTTTCTGATTTATTGCTACCCGCGTTTGAAGTCATAACTATGATTGTGTTTTCAAAGTTGACTGTTCTGCCGTGAGCATCGGTCACTCTGCCGTCATCAAGAATTTGAAGTAGAATATTGAGTACATCAGGATGTGCTTTCTCAATTTCATCAAAAAGGATTACAGAATACGGCTTTCTTCTGACTTTTTCAGTAAGCTGACCTGCTTCGTCATATCCGATGTATCCCGGAGGCGCGCCGATAATTCGGGACACCGCGTGTTTCTCCATAAACTCAGACATATCAAGGCGAATCAAGGTTTCAGGGGTATCAAAAAGTTCATTTGCGAGAACTTTTACTATTTCGGTTTTACCGACACCTGTCGGGCCGACAAAAATGAATGATGCAGGTCTGCGCTTTTTATTTAACTGTACTCTGGAACGCTTAACAGCAGCGGCAATGACTTTGATTGCTTCATCCTGTCCGATGATTTTTTGGTGCAGTGCATCTTCAAGAGAACTTAACTTTTTAAGGTCACTTTCCTGAATTTTAGCCGCAGGGATACCTGTCCAAAGCTCGATAACATGAGCCAGATCGTTAAATTCAACATCGGTGTGAAGTTGTTCTTCTGTCACATCTGCGGTGTCGTTTTCAAGTTTTGCAATCTGTGTTTTAAGATTTGCAATTCTTTCAAAATCGGCATTTTCTTCGGTTTCCGCTTCCATTAACTGTGCATTTAAATCACCGATTTTATACTGATTTATAAGATAATCGTTTGCGATTTTGTTGCGCAAATTCGCACAAGCACACGCTTCGTCAACAAGGTCGATTGCCTTATCGGGCATAAATCTATCGGTGATATAGCGTTCGGAAAGCACAACTGCTTGGTGGAGCATAAGATCGCTGATTGTGACATTATGGTGGACTTCGTAATATTCCTTTACGCCCTTGAGCATTTGGAAAGTTTCTTCAATAGACGGCTCTTCAACCGTAACAGGCTGAAAACGGCGTTCGAGTGCGGCATCCTTTTCGATATATTTACGGTATTCGTTAAAGGTGGTAGCACCGACTACCTGAATTTCACCTCTTGACAATGCGGGCTTTAAGATATTTGCGGCGCTCATTGTCCCCTCGCTGTCACCCGTGCCAACAAGAGTATGAACTTCATCTATAAACAGGATGATATTGCCCGCTCTCTTGACTTCCTCGATAAGTCCTTTAACTCGAGCCTCAAACTGACCTCTGAACTGTGTACCTGCAACAAGTGCAGTAAGGTCGAGCATATAAATTTCTTTATTGATAAGTTTTGCGGGGACATCACCGTTTGCGATACGCTGTGCAAGTCCCTCTGCGATTGCGGTTTTGCCGACACCGGGTTCACCGATAAGGCAAGGGTTGTTTTTCTGGCGTCGAGATAAAATTTGGATTACTCTGTAAAGTTCATTTTCTCTGCCGATAATTCTATCGGTCTTACCCTTTCTTGCGCGTTCGGTAAGGTTGGTGCAATAACTGTCTAAAAACTTAAACTTTCTTTTCTTTTTATTCTTTTTCTGTTTTTTATCCGTATCGTCGTCCTCGACAGGCTCTGCGAGTACCTCTTCAAGTCCTTCGCTATCAGGGCTCGGTGTCATACCGTTGACTATTGACATTGGTGACATACCGCCAAACATATTTCCGAATTGTTCTTCTATGGCACTCGCATCGAACTCACCGGTTTCGGGATTTACAAACTCCTTCATCATTTCGGTGATACCGTTATTCATATTTTCAATTTCTTCATCGGAAATATTCATATTTTTAAGCATATCGTTAATAGGTCCTATATTGAGTTCTTTTGCGCACTGAATACAGTAACCGTCATTGATGGTTTTGCCGTCTTCAACGCGGGAAACATAAACTACTGCAGGACGCTTTTTGCATCTGCTACACATTTTAATCATTGAAATATTCCTTTCTACTTTTTGATTTTCTCATTCTCTAAATCGTAATCACCGCTTTTGATTAAGCGATATACCTTTGCATATCCCAAAAATGAGATAACAAGACAGATTGCGGCGGCTGATGCCAAAACAACAAGTAAGGCGTAGGGGAATGCTTCGCCTACTATATCGTGAACAAGTGAAGCGAGCAAGAAAGCGTAGATGATTACAGTGCCGAGTTTGCCCCACCATTTCGCTTCCGCAGGACGAGTACCTGTTTCAAACAGTCTGACAGCGCCGAGAAACATTAAAAATTCTTTCAACACAAGCAATGCCATAAGAGGAATAAACTCTGTATGTCGGATTGAAATTGCAATAACAACCACGCCTTGTGTAAGTTTATCGGCTATCGGGTCAATGATTTTACCGAAAGTGGAAATCATATTAAAGGTGCGGGCAATAAATCCGTCTACAACATCTGTGAGGGCGGATAATGCGAGAATTATCACTGAAATTTCTGTTCCGTGTTCTTCGTCACAAAAATAGAAAACAAGAAATATAGGTACTAATAATATTCTGAAAAATGACAGAATATTTGGGATCGTAAACACCTTATTGTTTGATTTTGAACTCATTGATTTTTCGTCTGCCTTTCATTGATTATCAATTTAAAAACTCTAAATTATACATAAATCTGAAAAGATATGTTTCTGAAATTAAATCTTCATCGAATATCCACAGTCTGCCCATAGAAGTGACTGCAATTCTGATGATAAAAACGACAAGTCCGACTATGACGAATGCTTTAGCCAAGCCGATTATGCCGCCTAGTAAAGAGTTTACGCTTGATAAAATAGGAATTCTGAAAAATTTATTTATGTGTTTTGCTAAAAATTTCACAACCGCAAACAACACAATAAATATTACTGTTGACAGCAACATCTTCACTGTATTTACAACGACAGGCTGTATAACCGTATCAGCAATTTTTGCAGGAAGGTCGGAAGTTTGAGAACTAATGCTACTCGAGATATCTGAAACCACTTCGTCTTTTGCGCCGAACAATTCAGTAATGCCTGTGACAAAAGGCGGTAATTCCTCAAAAAGAGCATCAATTTGCTCCTCTGTATTAACTCCTGCTGAATATATTTGTTCTTCAACGCTGTTTATTACCATAGGGCGAATTGTGTTTGTGTATAATACATCCGCCGCCACACCGGATAGAGTGATGGAAAGCACTGCTGCAAGTATGTAGCCGAGCATTTCGATAACGGTACGCACAAAGCCGTGTACCGCTGACCGCCAAACAATAAACGCAACTATTGCTATGATTACGATATCAACAATCAATGCCATAAAGTGCCTCCGTTTTAATTTTTAAGTTTATCAAGAACCGAATATCCGACTGCAACCAATTCACCGTTATTAACTGCAAAGTCTGATGCACCTGACGGGAGTGAGTAACTTGCCTTAATTTCGCCGTTGTAACTGTAAGCATAGAGTTTATCAGACATAACATATATACGCGAATCGTCAAAACTGTATGATATTGCAGTTTTATCACATTGTATTTCCGATTTTACACTTAAATTTGCCGAGAGTAAATAGATTGTGTGAACTTCAGAATTTTCACTTTCGCTAAGACATAACAATACCTTATCGTCTCCAATTTTCACACTTGACAAAAGTCTGCCGTTATAGTCAAACCCGGTTTTGCTCACTTCTCCGCTTGAGGAAAGCAAGGTGCATTTTTCATCACCTATAACCAAAATCTTATTGCCGATTTGCTCAATGTCAAGTGCAAGTCCGTTTACATCAACTTTGAAAACGGCCTCTTCACTGCTGAGTGTATAGGCTTGAATTGTTGTAACAAATTCACCGTTTACAGCGCTGACTGCGGCAATTACAAGTCTGCCGTTTTTACCGGAAATATCAACATCAATTATTGATTGTGATGCGGATTGGAAGCTGTAAACACGATTGAAATTTTTATTATAAACATTGACTGTGTTGGTGCTATCCGCAATAGCATAAGTGCCGTCATCGGCAATATCTGCGGTGACAATGTTGTTTTCAATGTTGGTTTCATATAAAAGTCCGACTGCGTTATGGATTTGATAGCCGCTGCTTTTTAAGTTATATGCGATGAATCGGCTTTCGGAGTTTTTGATAATGCAATCGCCGTAGCCGTGAGCGATACTGCTGACTATTGCGCCTTTTTGGTTGATTGACACAATGTGTGAATCGGTATCAACCACATAAAAATCCGAGCAGATATTCACGCCTTGCGCACAGCCGTGTTCAGAAATGTCGCACGGAAGATTCCCTTGTTTTATACTTGCGGTTTTAACGGAATACCACTCGCTGACATCAACAGGCAGACTTATTATAAATACCACTGCAAGGCACACAATTACTGCGACAATCACAAAAATTACAGACTTTATGCTTATCTTCTTTTTCGGTTTTTCAAGCAACTTAAATCCGTCTTTTTCTGTTGAATGTGAATCATGATTTTCCATATTTTCACCGCCTAATAGTTGACTTTATTTAAAAATAATCCGTGGGCGGGTGCGGTAACACCTGCACTCGCGCGGTCTTTTTTCTCGATTATGGTTGTTATATCTTCCGGGGGAATTTTGCCATTGCCTACTGCAATCAAAGTGCCTGCCATAATGCGCACCATATTATAAAGAAAGCCGTCTGCCTCGACTGAAAACTCAATAATATCGCCGTTTTCGGTAATGTTTGCATTGTATACTGTGCGAGTGTTATCCTCAACTGACGAGCCTGATGCGCAAAATGAAGTGAAATCGTGAGTCCCTAAAAAGTGTTTTACTGCAGTTTTCATTTTTTCGGTATCAAGCGGGCATTTTGCGTGATACGAAAATTTGCACAAAAACGGATCACGGATTGCACCTGTGTAGATGCGATAGACATATCGTTTGGATTTGACGCAGTAGCGTGCGTGAAAATCGTCAGGCACGATTATACATTCTCTCGCACAAATATCGTTCGGCAGTTTGGTATTGAGTCCGAGTACGATTTTCGGGGGTGGAATATTGCCGTTGAAATCGAAGTGAAAGCAATAGTTCTCTGCGTGAACACCGCTGTCTGTGCGACTGCACCCTGTAACATTCGGGCGGATCTTGAATAGACTTTCCAAGCTGTCCTGCACAGTCTGCTGAACAGTAACTGCATTATTTTGCACCTGCCAGCCGTGATAGTTTGTGCCGTCATATCTGATTGTCATTAAATATCGTGACATATTTTATCCTTTAAAACAAGATGTTGAGTGCTATTACTCCTGAAAGCAAACAAAGGCTTGTGAAAAAACTGATTAAATCTCGTCTGCCCATTTTAAGTTGTTTCATTCGCGTTCTGCCGATACCGCCGTGATAGCAACGACATTCCATAGCATCTGCGAGTTCTTTTGCTCTGCGGACAGATGAGATGAGCAGCGGTATTAAAATCGGGATAACTGCTTTAATTCTACCGATAATTGAGCCGTTTTCCATATTTGAACCGCGTGATTTTTGTGCGGACATTATTTTATTGGTTTCTTCGATTAAAGTTGGGATAAAACGAATTGCAATCGTCATCATCATTGCGAACATATGAGTATCAACACCGAGTTTTTGCAATGGGGATAACAGCCGCTCAATACCGTCAGTAAGTTCGGTAGGTGCGGTGGTATAAGTCAGCATTGAACTAATGAAAATGAGCAAAACAATACGCACCGCTATGAATATCGCTTTCACGATTGCCTCTGAATAGATATTGAATATCCAAAATGAAGCCAATAAACGTTCGCCTTTAATATAGAATATATTAAGCACCGCTGTGAGCAACACAAAAAACCAAATTGCTTTAAGTGAACGCAGATAGAATGAAATCGGCACTTTTGATATTATCATTGCGCAGACTGTGAAAAGTGCGACAAGTCCGAGCGAAAAAAAGTTGAAGGATACAAACGCCACAACGATTAAACCGAGAGTCAGCAGGAGTTTTATGCGTGGATCGAGTTTGTGCAAAAAGGAGTTGAAAGGCATATACTGCCCGAAAGTTAAATCTTTCATTGTACACCCTCCTTTTTGAACAGTTTAAATAAAATCTGCTCTGCTTTGTCGAGTGTGAATACATTTTGCGGGACATCAATTCCCCGCTGTTTTAGTTCTATGAAAATTTTTGTTACTTGCGGAATGTTAAGTCCGATTTTCTGTAACTTTTCGCCTTGTGAAAATACATTTTCAACTGTGTCATACATAAAAACTTCGCCTTTATTCATAACGATTGCTTTATCGGCAACGCGAGCGATGTCTTCCATACTGTGCGACACTAAAATGACGGTTGTATTATGCTCTTTTCGGTAGTTTTTGAGCATATCTAAAATCAAATCTCGGCCGAGTGGATCAAGTCCTGCGGTGGGTTCGTCTAAAATCAGCACTTTCGGTCGCATTGCGATAACACCTGCGATTGCCGCTCTGCGTTTCTCGCCTCCCGATAAATCAAACGGGGATTTACTTAAAAGGTCTGATTTAAGTCCGACGATTTGCGCAGCCTCGTCTACTCTTTCTTTGATTTCATTTTCAGTCAGCCCCATATTACGCGGACCGAAGGATATATCTTTTTCAACGGTTTCATCGAAAAGTTGGTATTCGGGATATTGGAAGACAAGTCCGACTTTAAAGCGCAGTTCATTTAAGTTGTAATTTTTATCAAAAATATCTTTATCTTCAAAATAAACCGTACCGCTTGAGGGGCGCATAAGTCCGTTGAAATGCTGGACTAATGTTGATTTGCCCGATCCGGTATGACCGATTAGACCGATAAAATCGTTTTCTTCTATTGAAATATTGATGTTCTTTACGGCCGCTTTTTCAAACGGTGTTTTTTCTGAATATACATAGTTCAAATTCTCGGTTCTTAAAACCACCGTTTAGCATCTCCTTTAAAGATTTTTAATAATTTCCTCAACACATTCATCAACCGTTAAGGTATCAGAAAGTTTTATTCCGCTTTTTTTAAGTCTGTAAATCAGCTCGGTCGGTTGCGGAACATCAAGACCGACTGATTTCAAAAGTTCAACCTGTGAAAAAACTTTTTTCGGGGTGTCGTCAGCGATAATTTCACCCGAATCCATTACTACAACACGGTCAGCAAGTGCCGCCTCGTCCATATAATGAGTAATAAGCACTATTGTTTTGCCGTTTTCTCTGTTGAGTTTTTCGATAGTTTTCATTACATCCTGCCTGCCCTTTGGATCGAGCATAGCAGTCGGTTCATCGAAAATGATACATTCGGGGTGCATTGCGATAATGCCTGCGATTGCAATTCTCTGCTTTTGTCCGCCAGACAGTTTGTGCGTTTCGTGAAGTCGGTAATCGTACATATCAACAGCTTTTAGTGCATCGTCAACACGCTTTCGGATTTCATCGGGTGCTACCCCCAAATTTTCGGGGCCGAACGCAACATCCTCTTCTACAATGGATGCAACTAACTGATTATCAGGGTTTTGGAATATCAGTCCGACTTTTTTGCGAATATCGAAAACATTGTCTTCGCTTGAAGTGTCAAGACCGTCCACAGTTATCACGCCCGAATCGGGTTGATACAGGCAATTAAACAGGCGTGCAAGCGTTGATTTGCCCGAGCCATTATGCCCGAGAATACTAACAAACGACCCTTTCTCGATAGTGAGATTAAAGTCACGCAACACTTTTGTTATATTGTCTTCGTCTTTAAATGAAAAGCAGACATTTTCCGCTTTTATTAAACTACTCAAAATTAAACATTTCCTTTCCACACGGCTGTGCCGCCGCACGGCAATATCATTCCCGTTTTTGTGACAGGCAAACCGATTTCATCGGAATTTAATGTGCCGCCGAATTTCGATTTTGCGGTGACTCCGAGGATGTATTCCATTACAGACGGGGAAATTCCCGATGTATAAGAATTGATGATAAAGAATTTGGGATCGTCTGAAAGCAGTTTTACGCATTTTTCAACCAACGGGTAAATCATATCTTCAAGTTTCCAGACTTCCCCGCCGGGCCCTCTACCGTATGACGGCGGATCCATAATAATACCGTCATAAGTCTTACCTCTACGGATTTCGCGTTCGACGAACTTGCCGCAGTCATCAACAAGCCAGCGTACACTTTTATCTGCAACTCCGCTCGATACTGCATTATCCTTTGCCCAAGAAACCATACCTTTTGATGCGTCAACGTGGGTGACATTTGCGCCGGACTTCAGACAAGCGACAGTTGCGCCGCCTGTATATGCAAATAAATTCAAAACATTCAACGGACGGTTACATTTTTCAATAATATCACGGGTAAGGTCCCAATTCACCGCTTGTTCAGGGAAAAGACCGGTATGCTTAAAGCCCATAGGTTTTAAATTGAATGTTAAATCGCGGTATTTGATGCTCCAGACATCAGGGACATTTTTATATTTTTCCCAATGTCCGCCGCCTGTTTTACTGCGAATATATCTTGCGTGAGCAGTTCTCCATCGACTGTCTTTGCGTTCAGTGGAAAATACCGCCTGCGGATCGGGACGGATTAAAATAATATCGCCCCAGCGTTCAAGCCGTTCGCCGTTTGAGGCGTCAATAAGTTCGTAGTCAAGCCATTTATCTGTATTTCTCATAATTATAATGCTCGGATTACATCAGCGATACTCTCTGCGTACTGTGTAATCACTTCTTGATTCATTCCTTCAATCATTACTCTGATAAGCGGTTCTGTTCCCGATGCACGCACTAATACTCTGCCGTCATTACCGAGTTTATTTTCAACATCAGCGATTGCATTCTTGACATCAGTATTGTCCATAAACACCGCTTTTACATCGTTTGTGGTTTTAATATTAACAAGCACCTGCGGGAATTGTTGCATAACTAAAGCGAGCTCCGAAAGTTTTTTGCCTGTCTTTTTCATAATTGTTATAAGTTGAACGCCCGACAACTGACCGTCGCCTGTTGATGCTAAGTCAAGGAAAATTATGTGGCCCGATTGTTCACCGCCGATGCAATGACCGCCTTTTTTCATTTCTTCCAATACATAACGGTCGCCAACCTTAGTTTTCGGAACTGTAATGCCGTTTTTCTCGGCAAATTTGAAGAAACCGAGGTTCGACATAACGGTCATAACAGCAGTGTCGTTTTTAAGTCTGCCTTCGTCTTTAAAGTGCTTTGCAACGATTGCGATGATTTTGTCGCCGTCGATAATATCGCCGTTTTCATCAACTGCCAAACATCTGTCTGCATCGCCGTCAAATGCCAAACCTAAATCATAATCGCCTTCTTTGACAAATTCAGCGAGTTTATCAACATGAGTTGAACCGCAGTTTTCGTTGATGTTAACACCATCCGGAGTGTTAGCCAACAAAGTGCATTGTGCACCGAGTGATGTGAAAAGTTTTTCAGCGGTGACCGCAGATGAGCCGTTTGCACAGTCGAGTGCCACTTTGATACCCGAAAAGTTCACATCGGTGGTTGATTTAATATGGTCTATGTATAAATCGGCTGCATTTGCGGCTCTTGAAATTCTGCCAAGACCATCTCCTGTGGGAGTTGGGTATTTCTCGGCATTATCAAGGATGATTGCTTCAATTTCATTTTCGATTTCATCGGGTAATTTATAGCCGTCTTTATCAAATAGTTTAATACCGTTGTATTCGCAGGGGTTGTGCGATGCGCTGATCATAATGCCCGCATCACATTCAAGCTTGCCGATAAGATAAGCGGTAGCGGGAGTCGGAATCACACCGCAAAGTATTACATCTGAGCCGACAGAACAAAGTCCTGCAGACAACGCACATTCGAGCATTTCAGATGAAATGCGGGTGTCCATACCGATTAAAACTCTCGGTTTTTTATCGGTATGTTTTGCGAGTACCATTGCAGCTGCCCTGCCGATATTCATTGCAAGTTCATTGGTGAGTTCTGTGTTAGCGATGCCTCTTGCACCGTCAGTACCAAATAATCTTCCCATAATAAATCTCCATTCTTCGTTAACAAAATGTTTGTTGTCCTTTTGGTGTAAGTCCTAAATGTTTGTAGCCCAGCGGGGTAACACATCTGCCTCGCGCTGTGCGTGATAAAAAGCCGATTTGCATTAGATACGGCTCACATACATCTTCAATGGTGGCACTATCCTCGTTCATTGCGGCGGCGATAGTGTCAAGTCCGACAGGACCGCCGTTATATATGTCGATCATTGTGCGGAGTAGTCTGCGGTCAAAATCGTCAAGTCCGAGTTCGTCAACTTCAAAGCGTTTTAATGCGCTCATTGCAACTTGCTCTGTGATGACACCGTCAAACTGAACTTCTGCGACATCACGGACACGACGAAGCAGGCGGTTTGCAATACGCGGTGTACCGCGTGAGCGGGATGCGATTTCAAGTGCGCCCGATTTATCTATCGCGATGCCGAGTATACGCGCTGAACGGGTGACGATTTGTGCGAGTTGCTCGGGAGTGTACATTTCAAGGCGAAGTATAACGCCGAAACGGTCCCTCAGCGGTGCTGAAAGCATACCCGAACGGGTAGTAGCGCCGATAAGTGTAAATCTTTTTAAGTCAAGTCGAATTGAACGCGCCGAAGGTCCTTTGCCGATGATAAGGTCGATGCCGTAGTCCTCCATTGCAGGATACAAAATTTCCTCGACTTGACGGGAAAGTCTGTGGATTTCGTCAATAAAGAGTACGTCGCCTGTATCAAGCCCTGTAAGAAGTGCGGCAAGGTCGCCGGGCTTTTCAATCGCAGGCCCGGAAGTTACACGCAAATTAACTCCCATTTCATTAGCGATGATACCCGCTAATGTGGTTTTACCAAGGCCGGGCGGACCGTATAAAAGCACATGGTCGAGCGACTCGTTGCGCTTTTTTGCAGCATCTATATAAATTGAAAGATTTTCTTTTGCCTTGGTCTGACCGATATATTCATCGAGTACTTTCGGACGAAGTGACACTTCTGCATCGTCATCGCCGAGATACCCCGAAGACACTATTCTGTTTTCAAAATCAAATTCTTCGTTCATTTAAACAAATCCTTAAAATAGATATTTAAGCGCATTTTTTATGATATCTTCAACGCTTTGGGATGTATCGGTTTTTGCGACTGCGGACTGTGCTTCCGACTGCGAATAGCCGAGATTGACAAGTGCGCCGACAGCCTGCGAGCCGTTATCTGCACTGTATTCAGCAATATCAGGTGCTGTGTCATTGTCGACTGATGCGGGAACTGAGAATTTATCTTTAAGTTCAAGCACTATTCTTTGTGCGATTTTGTTGCCGACTCCTTGTGCGCGGGTAAGCGCCTTTGAGTCGGAAGTTGTGATTGCAAGTGCGAGTTTCGAGGGTGACAATTCCGATAAAATCGCAATAGCAGCCTTCGGCCCGACACCGTTGACTGTAATAAGAAGTTTGAATGCAGACATTTCATCTTCACTTGCAAAGCCGAATAGGTCGACTGCATCTTCGCGTATGCTCATATATGTGAATAGTCTTGCGTTTTCTCCAAGCGGCGGCAATGCGCCGAGTGTTTGCGAAGTGACGGTGCATTTGTATCCGACGCCACCACATTCAATGACGGCTGATTGTGCATCGTTATGTATAAGTTTACCGTTTAATGAATAAATCATAAAGCGAGCCTTTCGTTATAATTTACCGAGCCGAGCGGCGATTGAACCACTCGTGTGAGCGTGGCAGATCGCTATTGCGAGTGCATCTGCCGCATCATCAGGTTTTGGTATTTCTTTAAGTGATAGCAGTGTTTTGGTCATCTCCATAATTTGATGTTTTTCTGCTCTGCCGTAACCTGTGACTGCCATTTTGACTTGAAGCGGAGTATATTCAGCGATTTCTACGCCGTGCTTGACACCCGCCAATACGCATACACCGCGTGCTTGAGCAACGCTGATTGCAGTAGTTGTGTTTGTATTAAAATACAGTTTTTCAATTGAAATTGCGGCGGGCTGATATTTATCGAGCAGATAATTCATCCCGTCATAGATTTCATTCAGACGCTCCGGAAAAGGTGTGTTTTTGTCGGTAGTAATGGCACCGTATTCAAGAACTTTGAAGCGACTGCCATTGTAACTTATCACACCAAAACCGACGATTGCATAGCCGGGGTCGATGCCTAAAATTATCATATTTAACCCCACTTTTTCTAAAATGAATTACACTATATTATACCACAATCGGCTTATATATTCAAGTTTTTTCGGATAATATAATAGTTTGTTTACAATTACTGCTGCTCGTGTTCACAGTATCTGCAAACGGATTTACCAGCGGATTTTTTGTAGACATTAGGTAGATATGTTTCAAATCGTGTGATACATTTCGGGTTCACGCAGACATTTTCAGAGTTACTTTCAGACAACACTCCGAGCTGTTTTTCCTTGTAGTCAAGCATACTCAAAATCAGTGCCATACGGGCGTACATACCGTACTCGGTTTGGTCGAAATATACAGCGCGCGGGTCGTTATCAACATCGTAGGTTATTTCGTCAACTCTCGGCAGTGGGTGCAGAATTTTAAGTCCGTATTTGGCCTTTTTGAGTTTTTCGCTGTCAAGGACATAAACTCCCTTTTGCTTTTCGTAGGCTTCCTCGCTTGCAAACCGTTCACGCTGGATGCGAGTCATATACAGTACATCTATCAACGGCATCGCCTCTTCGAGTGAGTTGATTTCGGTATATTTATGGCCTGATTCAATGATTGCGTCTTTTAAAATTTGCGGCAAGGTGAGTTCAGGGGTTGAGATTAAAACAAATTCATTGTCGGGGTAGCGGCAAAGTGTTTTTATAAGTGAATGTACTGTTCTGCCGAATTTCAAATCACCGCAAAGTCCGACGCAAAGTCCCTGCAATGTACCTTTGGTTTCCTTTAAGGTGAATAAATCTGTAAGTGTTTGGGTGGGGTGCAAGTGACCGCCGTCACCTGCGTTGATTACAGGCACGCGTGAAAATTGCGATGCCGCCATTGCTGCGCCCTCAAGGGGATGGCGAATTGTGATAATATCAGCATAGTTGCTTACTACTCGAATTGTGTCGCTCAAAGTTTCGCCCTTTGATACCGATGAATTTCCGGGATTATCAAATCCGATAATACTACCGCCGAGTCTGAGCATCGCAGTTTGAAAGCTCATTTGTGTGCGGGTAGACGGTTCATAAAACAGAGTCGCCATTACTTTACCCTGACAGCTTGCTGTGAAATATTGCGGTTTCTTCATTATCATTTTTGCAAGTTCTAAAATTTCATCAATTTCATCGAGTGAATAATTGTCAAGGTCAATCAAATGTCTGTCTTTCATTGTGATAATTCCTTTCTGTTGTATCTTTGCGTAAAAGTCTGCATACCGAGATATGCAGACTTTTATTGATTTAGTTGGCGGATTACACCTATTTTCTCAATTTACATACTCAATTTATTATATAACGGATACCGCAAAAAGTCAATTAAAATATAAGAAAAATAAATGCAACCGAAACAGCAAAGCCGTTTCGGTTGCAGCGACCTTATTGCGAAAAGTGCAACGGATGTGAAGCGAATGTATTAAAATACACTCTGATTACACTCTCAACTTAAAGGCGCAATGTTATTATATCACACCCTGTGGAAAATTTCAACTATTTTTTACACTATTTGTGGAAATTTATAAATTTAATTGTATTAGCTTTAAAATCACCATAAAAAAAGAACTGTCACAGGGACAGTTCTTCAAATATTAGCCGATTTTAGACGGATTTACTCTAACACCGGGGCCCATTGTTGTTGCGAGAACGCAAGACTTAATGTACTGACCCTTTGCTGCTGCAGGTTTAGCCTTGATAATTGCAGCGAGCAATGTATCGAAGTTTTCCTGAACCTTCTGTGCGCCGAAAGATACTTTACCAATCGGGCAGTGGATGATGTTAGTTTTGTCAAGTCGATACTCGATTTTACCGGCTTTAGCTTCTGTTACAGCCTTAGCAACATCAGGTGTTACTGTACCGGCTTTCGGGCTCGGCATAAGACCACGCGGGCCGAGGAATTTACCAAGACGACCGATAACGCCCATCATATCCGGTGTTGCGATTACAACATCGAAATCCATAAAGCCTTCGTTCTGAATCTTAGCAACGTATTCTTCAGCACCAACATATTCAGCACCTGCTTCTTCAGCTGCCTTTGCAGCATCGCCTTTAGCGAATACAAGAACGCGAACCTTTTTACCGGTACCGTTCGGAAGAACAACAGCGCCGCGAACCTGCTGGTCAGCGTGTCTTGAGTCAACGCCCAAACGAACGTGAACTTCAACTGTTTCGTCAAATTTTGCAGTTTTTGATTCAACTGCGAGTGCTACTGCTTCAGCAGGATCGTAGAGCTTTGCACGCTCGATCTTTTTAGCACTATCTACATATTTTTTACCGTGTTTCAATTAAATTTACCTCCCTATTGAGTGGTTATTGCGGAAAATTCCTCCCACCCGGGAGC
The DNA here is from genome assembly GCA_036309925.1 of Acutalibacteraceae bacterium. Classification (GTDB taxonomy): domain Bacteria; phylum Bacillota; class Clostridia; order Oscillospirales; family Acutalibacteraceae; genus RUG14109. The sequence continues at coordinate 16,805 of JAXJSX010000192.1, forward strand.
AATCAATCACGATCAATCCACAACTTCGATACCCATACTTCTTGCAGTACCTGCAATCATTGACATAGCTGTTTCGATTGTAGCTGCGTTAAGGTCGGGCATTTTCTGTTCTGCGATTTTTCTGATCTGCTCGCCGGTAATCTTTGCAACCTTATTTTTGTTAGGAACACCTGATGCCTTGTCGATGCCGCATGCTTTTTTAATAAGTACAGCTGCAGGCGGTGTTTTGGTTACAAATGTAAATGAACGATCTGCGTATACTGTGATGACAACAGGAATAATAAGACCTACGTCATTTTTTGTACGCTCATTGAATTCCTTTGTGAAAGCCATGATGTTTACACCGTGCTGACCAAGTGCAGGACCAACAGGGGGTGCAGGTGTAGCTTTACCAGCCGGAATTTGAAGTTTAATATAGCCGGTTACTTTTTGAGCCATAGTACGACCATTCCTTTCTGATTTTGTGGTAAAATTGGAGTTTTACTCCTCCCACACGGGCAAGTCATGCCCGCTACGGTTTAAGTGATTATCACTTATTCATCAAACATTCTGATCTGAGATAAATCCAAATCTACGGGAGTTTCTCGACCGAACATTGAAATTACGACTCTGATACTGTTATTTTCAGCGTCGATGCTGTCGACTATGCCGACATAGGGCTTGAGCGGTCCGTCAACAATTTGAACGGTATCGCCGACTTTATAGCCAACTTTAATCTGCGTGGATTCAACACCCAACTTCTGCACTTCCGCATCTGAAAGCGGGACAGGAGCAGTTGATGACGCGCCTACAAATCCGGTTACACCGCGGATATTACGAACAATAAACCAAGTATCGTCTGTCACAATCATCTTAACGAGTACATAGCCCGGAAAAATTTTGTGGTCAACTTGCTTCTGTTTACCGTCTTTATCTATCTCTGTTACGGTTTCAAGCGGAATTTTAACATCAATAATCAAATCCCCGAGATTTCTGTTTTCAACGATAGTCAACAAGGTATCTTTTACCTTATTTTCATAGCCTGAATATGTGTGAATAACATACCATTTGGCATCTGACATAAAAGTTACTCTCCTTTGAAAATCAAGTCGGAGTTATTATCCAATCTGATACAAGTCGACTCCGAGTACCAGACCGATAAGGTTTGCGAGACCGAAGTCGAGAATGGCGATATAAAGGCCTACTACCACGCACATAATAAGTACGATTGCAGTGTTCTTTACAACTGTCTTTCTTGACGGCCAAACGACCTTCTTGATTTCACTCTTATAGTCTTTTAAGAAATTTACGACTCTACGCGGGATTGTGAGCTTTGCGCCATTAGACTCCTTCACCACTGCATAGTCCGTAATGAGCAACGATGCTACCGAAATAGCAAATGCTGCGATTGATGCAACCAGCGCAACGATAAAGCCAAGGCCGAGTGTAAAGCTGACACCTGTTTCCGGGAGCGGTCTCCAATCAACCAGGTGAGTGCTTGTACAAGCAAAAACGATCATACTGATCATTGTTGCAAGGCTGAAAGCGATTGATGCGTATCCACTGCCCTTCTTCTTGAAGCAAAGTGCAGAAAATACTACGCTGAGTGCTGAAGTAACGAACGCAAAAGCATACCAAGCTGCTTTGTAGGTATTGATTTGCGCACCTGCATAGCTTTGAGTTGAGCCAAATGCTACTTCGATACCTTTTAAGGTGACTGCTCCGTCTGCTGTTGTAAGTGTTACAAACGGCAGGAAGAACATTGTTAAAGTAGCGAGAGAAGCCAAAACTGCGAGAACTTTAAAAACAAAAGATGTTACTTTCATTTAAACGTCCTCCTTACTTGGTTTCTTTGTGCAGAGTATGCTTCTTGCAGAATCTGCAGTACTTGTTCATCTCAAGCCTGTCGGGGTCGTTCTTCTTATTTTTGACTGTATCATAGTTGCGTTGTTTGCACTCGGTACAAGCCAAAGTAATTTTAACTCTCATGACGGCACCTCCAGTTTTTTAATGGAAAAATTTTGCCTCCCTCAAAAATCTTTTTTTGGGCGCACAAAAAAAGACCTGTTCAGAGGTATAGTAATTTTACCATAAACCTCTAAACAAGTCAAGTGTTTTTTTGAAATTTGTCGAATTTATTTTAGTTTTCTTTATTGGGGAAGATCTCGTTCATTACATCGTCAACATTTTCGGATGTTTCGTCATCATTTTGATTTATATCTTCATCAAAACTTTCAATCACTTCCCCGCTATCTTTCGGGGTTGTGAGCTGTTCGTCTTCATCATATACAAACCTTTCTACTTCCTCCAAAGGCTCATTTTCGATGTTTGATGCCTCGATCGGTGCATCTAAAGCATCTTCTTCAACCTGCTCGGTTTCAGTTTCTTCTTCGATTTTAATGTTAACCGCTTCAAGCACTCTTACTTTGATGACATCGAAGTTCTTCTGTACAAAATACAAGAGTACAAGCAATGCTATGCCGAGTAAGGTGAGTAACACACCGAAGATAAAGCCGTCGGGCATATACGAAAACTCTACTGTGTGTGCACCTGCGGTGATGTCAACTGCAATCAATGCGTTGTTGATAGGATTAACATCAACTTTTTTGCCGTCGATCTTAACAGTCCAGCCTTTTGTATAAGGAATGGATGTCATAAGAACGCCGTCTTTTTGCATTGTAACATCGCCCTTGATGTAGGTATCTGAATACTTTGTTACATTAAGGAGCTGTTGCGAAAGTTCACTGTATGCTGCGTTCCAGTTTGCAGTATTAAGTGAACGGACGTCACAGGTAAAGTCGCACGCTCTGTTTTCCTCGTAAGTGATGGTGATTGTGACAGTTTCGCCTGCTTTAAAATCGCCGAGACTTGAAATTGCACCGCGGTTGTTTTCAAAACCGATACTGCGTCCTGTGCTGGTAGTAGCCGACATAGACTGTGCATTGTTGGTATCGATGTAAGCGTACAGGGTTTGATCCTTTTGCGAGGTGTAAGTAAGGTTGACTGTTGAACTGCCCACACTGGTTTGTGATGAAACAGGGACTCTACCGTTAGCCATTGTGCCGACTGTAACATTTGAGCCGCTGATAGTCGGATCTGCTACGCGTTCGTATACTTTATAAGATTTACCTGTTACTGAAGCAATCCAATTTTCCTGAACATCTAAAGGATTGCTGGATGAATAGTTCCAGTTGTAGATGCCTGTGTTTGAACCGTATGCGATCGACAACGGATATTTGTTTTCGTACATATAAGTACTGCCCTGGCTGTATCTGAGTTCAAGTGAACTGTCACTGATAGTTGTACTCTTACCGAAGATATATTTAATGTTGAGCATCGCATTTGTTACAGGGGATGATGTTCTGTAGAGGAAGCTGTTTGAGCCGGGATCCGAAGCAAGTCCGATATACTGCATCATATAGCTTACATTACTATTGATTTCGGAGGAGAACTGCGATACGCCGCGGAAGCCGTAGAGTGAGCCGGGATTGCAAGTCCACGGTTCGTGCATTTCAACACGGTAAAAACCGTCGTCGTTGTCTTCAACTTGTCCGAGAACATACTGGATGTTGTCGTAGTCTGAATAGTAAGTTACTTTATTGGAATTACCTACCGCTGCGACACTTTCTTCGGTGTAAATTGCCATTTCGCCGAAAGCGATAAGGAAAACAAGCACACAAACTGCAGTTTCTTTGAATTTGCCTGATTTGTGGATTGCAAGTGCGATTGCATAAAGTGCCAAGAAAAGAAGTACGATGTACAATCCGGTTTGATCGTAAGTTTCGGAGTTTACCTGATCTGAAAGTTTGTTGATTTTCTCCATTAGAACAAGGTAGATTGCCGCACCTGCGACAGTTCCGCCAACTTGTGCGGAGGTGATTTCATCAAGATGTGTAAACGCTTCGTATGCCATTGTTACAAGAATAAATGAGAATACGAAGGAGTATCTATACGGCAGTTCGTTGGGGAAATGGAAGCCGTGCCAGATAAAGTCGAGTTTATTCCAGTTAAAGCTGAGAACAAGGAATGAAAGGATAATGCAATTTAAAACCTTTTTTCTTCTCGGAATTGATTTGCACAAAAGGAACATAATACCCATAATCACCGAGAAAAGACCGCAGTATACATTCGGAAGACCGCCGCGAACGGTGAGTTCAACCTGCGGGAAAAGGTTACCGAAGATGTCGATGATAGAGTTGTAGAAACTGTTATCTGTGGGCATCGGCTTATCCATATAATATGTGTTTTGCATATTAAGATAGGTTGGGATAAGTATGATTGCGGCTATCATTATAGCAACGCCCGAGAACAGTACCGCTTTACCGGTGGTGATTGCACATCGTTTCACACCTTTAGGTTCAGTTCTCTGGAAGTAGAGTATGGGGTAATAAATCATAATGAATATGCACATCATTACGCCGATGTAATAGTTTGTAACTAACATCATTGCAAGCGTAACTGTATACAGTCTGAACTTGCCTTCGTCGATTAACTTATTAAGCCCGAGCATACACAACGGCAGGAGTGCCAGGCAGTCGAGCCACATCAAGCACCAGTAGTAGCCGAGCGAATATGCACAAAGTGCGTAGAGCATTGAGAAAGTAACGGTGCTTAAATTGCAACGGTTGTAAATTTTACGCAGATAATGGCACATAAATGCGCCTGCGAACGAAACCTTCAGGGCAACAATCAGCGCCATACATTCAACAAGGTATTTTGTCGGGAAGAAAATTGAAATCAAATTAAGAGGGCTTGCCGCGTAATATGCAATAAGCGAGATGAAGTTTGTGCCGAGCGCACCGCTCCAAGAATAGAGCAAACTGCCGCCGCTTGTGATTTTATCCTGTAATTCATTGAAAAACGGAAAATACTGATGCCACATATCAATTACAAGGATTTGATTGTCGCCGAACGGTGAAAAATCCGAGCAGTAGAAGCCGTATACCATTAAAACAAACGGCAAAAAGAACGCAAGCAGTACAAACTTATTGCGTTCTAAAAAGCCCTGCTTGATAAGTGGACTTTTCTGTGTTTTTTCTGCGGTAAGTGAACCTGTCATTAGAACTCTCCTTTATTTTTAGGTTTTCTGAAAACCATTATTTTGCTGAAAATATAATTTGCTATTACCACAATAACCTGTGCAATCAACTTTGACACCGACTCACTCAAAATCGAGAATAATGTGACTGTGATAAACATCCAACTCATTTCAATGCAGAATGAGAACAATCGTGCCAATGCAAACAATGTGATTTCTTTTAGCACAAACAGAAATGATGTGTTTTGGCTTTCAAATACGAACAGTTTATTTGTTACATAAGCAAAAAGCATTGAACAAATGAATGATATTGTGTTTGCTATAAGATAGCCGATGCTTTGCTCTTCACCGAAAAAAGAAACTATAACATCCGCTCCGATAAGTCGGTTGGCAATTTCAAATGTAAGAATACTGACAACTGTTGTGAATATGCCAAAAAACATATAACTTATGGTTTCATAGCAAAGCAGTTGTTGTCCCAAACGGTTCTGTCTGATTTTTCTTATGAGTTTTAGGTTTAAAAACCACGCTATCAGCGGAAATTGGGTAATCGTTTTCCGAATTTTTTGGTTATTTATTCCTGCCATTTTTCAGTCCCTCAATATTACTGTCTTTAAATACGAATATCGGGCGGTTTTTGGTTTCCATATAAAGCCTTGCGAGATATTCACCGATAATTCCGAGCGACATAATGATTATACCGCCGATAAACAGTAATATAATGATTGTTGACGGATACCCGCCGACAGCCGAGCCCCATACAAGTGTTTTAATCAGTTCAACTATCAAGTATATAAATGCGGATGCCGATACAACAGAGCCTACGATAGTTGCAATACGAAGCGGGAAGGTGGTGAAAGCGGTGATGCCGTCGATTGCGTAACGGAAAAGTCCCCAAAACGACCAACTTGTTTCGCCTGCAACTCTTTCAACATTTTTAAATTCTATCCATTTTGTATTGAAGCCTACCCAGCAGAAAATACCCTTTGAGAAACGCTGAACTTCGGGTAAATCCAAAATTGCGTCGACCATTTGGCGTGTCATCATACGAAAATCCACTGCGCCGTCAATGATCTCAACTTCGCTCATTTTATTGATAAGTTTGTAGAAAAGGCGTGAAAACGCACTGCGGATCTTAGGTTCGCCTTCGCGCGATACTCTGCGTGCTGAACAGGAATCATAGCCTTCTTCGTCAATAGCGTAAAGCATATCCTTGATAAGTTCGGGCGGATGTTGCAAGTCCGCATCAATTACAGCAACTCTGTCGCCTGTGGATGCTTTAAGTCCTGCGTACATTCCTGCTTCCTTGCCGAAATTACGCGAAAAGGCGATATATTTTACATTGGAATGTTTACTTGCCAGATTTTTGACTTTCTTTAATGTGTCATCACGACTGCCGTCATCAATAAAAATGAAGTTGAAAGTGTAACCCGAAATTTCAGATACTATCGCTGATGTTGTATCGTAAAAAATATCAATCATTTCACCTTCATTATAACAAGGCACAATTAAATCAACAGTTTTCATAACCTATGATTTTTCCTTTCCGTTTCTTTGTTGTAATCAGCTCATTCGCAAAATAAACCAATTGTTATTATATCATCCTATAATTTTTTTGTCAAGATAAACATAACCAATCTACATTTAGCACAAAAACTCGCCGCAATATTCGGTTTGCATAATCTGTTTTGCTATTTCTTTTTCATAGGTGTAAGCAATCGCAAGTTTCATCACTGCACTCGGCAATGCCATATTGAGCGGAATTATACCTTTGTTTACCGCATTTACACCCGTGCTGTACAATGATGAGTTGACTGCGCCCACCTGGCATTGCGACAAAAGATAGCAATGCGTATTATCGGGGATTTTCAATCGGCTCGGCAAATTCCCCGCACCATAGCCGCACAGTAAAACAGCATCCCCATTATCTGCTGAAATTTCGGTTGTAAACGGGGTTATATATTCTATTTTAATGTTGTGATTAAAATTATCACCAACGCTTGTTGCATTCGGGAAAGGAGTGTCTTTACCGTCTGCGGATGCAAACGCCTTAACGCTGTGCGTGTGCATTTTAACCGCTTTTGCGCCGTGGATAAGCCTGCCTTGCATCGCAATATAAACACCGCTGTTTTTTATGGACTGTGCGCTGTCAACTGCAAATTGCAGATTATCGTACCCGTCTGAATTGTTGTCGCACAAAGGATACATCGAGCCTGTGAAGATAATCGGCTTGCCGATATTGCCGAGCAAAAACGAGAGTCCGGCCGCAGTATAACACATTGTATCAGTGCCGTGAGTGATAACAAACGCATCGCTTGTGTCGTTTTTGATTATATTGGCGATATTCAGCACATTTTCTCCGTTCAAATCGCTGCTGTCAACTGTAAACGGAAAAGCATATTTTATCTCGTGATCGGTTTTAATGAAAGAAAAATCAGCGCGTGAGGGTTGCAGTCCGTTTTCAGACGGCACACTTTCGATAGTACCGCCTGTGCGTATGATTTTAATTCTCATATTCGACATATCCTCTAAAGCGTACTTTATCATCCGCAATTCCCTGCATTACTGTGCAGTCGGTTGTAACAGCCTCGATATAGATATTCATCCCGAGCGGTGCTTCTTTGACAAAATCGACTGCAAAGCCGGTGATTTTATCATTTTGCCGACTTTCAGGCAGGAAGTTTTGCAGTATATCGGCATATCGGGCATTGTTTAAGTGATTATTTACATCAAGGTCGGTGAAAAGTACGGTTTTAGTGCCTACAAATTCTGTGTCAGCAATTTGGATTTTCGGCATATAATCACGCGCTGCACAACTGTAATCGTAGGATTTCAATTCGCCGTAAAGCGAGGTGGACTTGAGTGGCTTGTGGGTAAGAACATTTACAATAATGTAGACGTTCATACCCGATGCTAAATGCTCGCCCGACTCTGAATACCACTCAAAGCAACGGTAAAATCTAACACCTTTTGTGCCGCTCGCCCAAGTAAAAATGTGAATTTTCTCGTGATACTCAGGCATGCGGTGGATGATATTTCGTGACTGATTTACCAAAAAAGCCATATTATGTGCTATCATTTCACCATAGCTGTAGCCGATTACATTTGCATGCTGTTCTGCCGCCTCTTGCTGATATTTTAAAAAGGCGAACAGCGTTAATCTTTGGTTTTTATCGTAGTCGCAAACGGTTGGTTGAGGCGTTACTTTAAAAACGCCTTCTTTTTCGATTAAGCCCTTCAAAATTGAACTCCTTGTCTATGCATTTACGATTATCTTTTTGAGTGTCATAATATCAAGACTTGTAATTTTGCCGTCACCCGATAAATCTAATGTTTCGTCATATTTACCGTTACCTGATATAAGACTTCTTTTCAAGCTCAATACATCCTTTACATCAACAATGCCGTTGCCGTCAATATCTCCCTTGATTGTCGGAGCGGTTGTAGCGGTAGTGGTTGTAGTCGGTACGGTTGTGGTTGTGGTGGTAGTAGTCGATGTGGTGGTGGTTGTGGTTGTGGTGGTAGTAGTCGATGTGGTGGTAGTAGGTGCGGTGGTTGTGGCGGTGGTAGTTGATGTAGTAGTGCCTTCTGTTATTGTATGGTTACATAGTACGCATACGCCGGTAGAAACACCGCCGTTGTCAGTCCATTTATAGC
>JAXJSX010000193.1:0-4234 GCA_036309925.1 Acutalibacteraceae bacterium
GCGCACAGAGAGTATCTGACGGTGGAAATGATACCGCACGGAAAAATGAAATGCACCCGACAGTCTGCGGTGGGAACGGCAACAAGTATCACCGCACGGATAGGCACCGTTATCCGCCTTTTAGAGTTACAAACAGGAGTGGAACCGCGATTATTCGCCTCCGTCGAGGATTTTTCTCGTCGGAGTTTTATTTTTAGGTGATTATATGTTCGATAAATTACGAGAAGATATCAGCGCAGTTAAAGCGCGTGATCCCGCCGCAAAGTCGGCAATTGAAATATTTTTCCTATATCCCGGACTTAAAGCCATTAGAATGTACCGCAGAGCAAACTTTTTTCAGCGTCACAATATGAAATTCCTTGCACGCTGGATTTCACAACGATGTGTCCGCAAAACAGGTATTGAAATTCATCCGGGTGCAACAATCGGCAAACGATTATTTATTGACCACGGTGTCGGTGTGGTAATCGGCGAAACTGCCGAAATCGGCGACGATGTCACCATTTATCAAGGCGTGACTTTAGGGGGTACGGGTAAAGAAACCGGCAAGCGACATCCGACAATCGGCAACGGCGTGCTTATCGGCGCAGGTGCGAAAGTGTTAGGTCCGTTTAAGGTGGGGGATAATTCCCGAATTGCCGCAGGTGCTGTGGTACTTGATGCAGTCCCCGAAAACTGTACAGCGGTGGGTGTTCCTGCGCATATTGTAAAGCGTGACGGCGAACGGGTGTGCGAGGCACTCGACCAAATTCATATTCCCGATCCGATTTCGCAGAAACTGTGCGAACTTGAATATAAAATTGAAAAATTGCAACGCATATTAAATGAAAAGGAGTAAATGTTATGATTTTATATAATTCCGCAACCAGACAAAAGGAAGAGTTCATCCCACACACACAGGGCAAGGTTAATATGTACACTTGCGGCCCGACTGTGTATCATTTCGCACATATCGGCAATCTTCGCACATATATAATGGAAGATGTTCTTGAAAAGTTTCTGCGTTTTGATGGCAATGATGTCAACCGCGTTATGAACATCACTGATGTGGGCCATTTATCGAGTGACGCAGACACAGGCGAGGATAAGATGCTCAAAGGTGCGAAACGCGAGAAAAAGACAGTTATGGAAATCGCAAAATTTTATACCGATGCCTTTTTCTCCGACTGTGAAAAACTCAATATCAAGCGCCCTGATGTTATCGAGCCTGCAACCAACTGTATTGATGAGTTTATAAATATGGTGCAGACTTTGCTCAATAAGGACTACGCATATATTGCAGATGGCAATGTTTATTTTGACACATCAAAACTTGAAAACTATTATGTATTTAACAATTTCGATGCAGACGACCTTGCAATCGGTGTGCGTGACAGCGTCACCGAAGATACATCAAAACGCAATAAAACCGACTTTGTTTTGTGGTTTACAAAATCTAAATTTGACGATCAAGAGTTAAAATGGGACAGCCCATGGGGTATTGGCTACCCCGGTTGGCATATCGAATGTTCAGCAATCAGCATCAAGCACAACGGCGAGTACCTTGACATCCATTGCGGCGGTATCGACAACGCCTTTCCGCACCATACCAACGAAATTGCACAGTCTGAAGCGTATCTCGGACATAAATGGTGCAAACATTGGTTTCATGTACTCCACCTGAACACATCGGGCGGAAAAATGAGTAAGTCAAAAGGCGAGTTTTTGACGGTATCACTCCTTGAAGAAAAGGGATACAATCCGCTCTCATACAGATTTTTCTGCCTATCTTCACATTATCGCAAGGCACAGGAATTTTCATTTGACTCGCTGGACAACGCAGCAGGTGTTTATAATAAACTTTTATCAAAAATCTCACAATTATCAACTGACGGCGATATTGATAACGCAACTGTTGAAAAATACATCGAGCAGTTTAAATCTGCATTATCAAACGACCTTAACACTTCTCTTGGTATCACCGCAATTTATGATGTTTTAAAAGCCGACTGTAACGGTGCAACAAAACGATATATATTAAATGAATACGATAAGGTGCTGTCGCTTGATTTATTAAAAGGTGCAGATGAATTAAATAATACTGTGCAAAGCGGTGAAGATGTCGAAGAGATTGAACGTTTGATTGCAGAACGTGCGGCGGCTAAAAAAGAACGCAACTTCAGTAAAGCAGATGAAATCCGCGACACTTTATCGAAAATGGGAATTACGATCAAAGACACCCGTGAGGGTACGGTTTGGAGCAGAAATGGACTTTAATATAACAGTACATTCGGGCAGACCCGACTGTAACAGCAGACTAAAAAAAGAAATTGAGTGTTACGATTTACTCGACGGTTTGGGTATAAAATATGAATGTGCCGATCATCCGCCCGCCGCATCTACTGATGAATGTGTGGGCGTTGAACAGGCTTTGAATGTGCATATTTGCAAGAACTTGTTTTTATGCGACCGCAAGAAAAAACAGTTTTTTATGCTTACAATGCGTGGGGACAAGCATTTTGTCACACGGGAATTTTCAAAAATGATAGGCGCGCCTCGTTTGTCATTCGCGCCCGAAGATAAAATGCTCGAACTGCTCAATATTACGCCCGGCTCTGTGAGTATATTAGGGCTTAAATATGATACCGAAAATCAAATCAAATTTTATATTGATAAAGATTTGCTGAATGATGAATTTTTCGGCTGTCACCCGTGTATCAATACAAGCTCGCTGAAAATTCGTATGGAGGATGTATTACACAAGATTTTCCCCGCACTCCGCCACGAATATACAGTCGTTGACCTTGAAAATACGGAGGAAATATGAAATATCTGTTTGTTTGTACAGGTAACACCTGTCGCAGTCCGATGGCAGCTGCGCTATGCAATATGTATTATAATGAAAGCGTTGCTGACAGCGCAGGGATTTTTGCATCAGACGGCGACTGTGCGAGTGACGGTGCAATCACCGCTATGCGTGACTATGGCATAGATCTGACTTCGCACCGTTCAAAGCGTATTACCCCTGAGCTTATTAAATCTGCGGATTTTATTATCCCGATGACTGAAAATCACCGTTTAACACTTATGATGTTAGGGGTAAACCCCGATAAAATTAAGAGTATCGGCGAGATTTCCGATCCGTATGGCAGTTCAAATGATGTTTACAAAGACTGTGCAAAGCAGTTGTTTGAAATGGTAAAAAACCTTGAAAATAATTAAGTTAGATGAAAATAACATCCCCGACATTGCCCGCATTGAACACGAATGTTTTGTACATCCGTGGAGTGAGCAAAGTATTATGAATGCAATTCGCGCGGGACACACTTTTTTTGGATGTGAGAAAGACAGTGTCCTGTGCGGTTTTGCAGGTGTAAATATTGTCTGTGGGGAGTGTTATGTTGACAATGTTGCGGTGAGTGAAAAATACCGCGGGAGCGGAATCGGTAAGGCACTTATGACTGAACTGATTTCGTATTGTAAAATGAAAAACGCTGATTTTGTTACGCTCGAAGTGCGATGCAGTAACAAAAGTGCGATTGCATTATATGAAAGTTTGGGGTTTGAATGTACAGGCATCCGCCCGAAGTTTTATTCATCCCCGACTGAAGATGCGAAGATATTTAAACTAATAACTAATAGTGAATAACTTCGATATCGCCTACGGCGATGGATTTAAAAACCTAAATAAGTACAAACCCCAATGCGAGGACGAAGACTAAGCTAAAAATTAAATCAATGCAAATTGCGCGTTGGAAAAAACCATTTGTTCGTAAGATAAAATATGCACACAACCGACGGTGGAGTACAGTGGCGAACGCCCCCAGCCCCCCTTTAGGGGGCGTTCGCTTCGCTCTATCGAGCGAAAGTGGTGAATACTTTAGTTATTACTTATTAGTAATTAGTTTAATCAACGGTTGCCCACAGCCGTCCCCGAAAAATTACAGGAGGAATTGCGCGTTTGAAAATATTAGCTATAGAGAGTTCGTGTGATGATACGGCAGTTGCGATAACCGAAGGCCGTGAAATACTCGCGAGTGTGATTCATTCGCAGGTGGACGAACATACACTTTACGGCGGTGTCGTACCTGAAATCGCATCCCGCCGACATATTGAAAACATCGGCGCTTTATATGAAAAAGCGTTGGCTGATGCAAGCCTTACAATCGACGACATTGATGCGATAGCCGTGACATACGCACCCGGACTTATCGGCTCACTGCTTACAGGTGTCGGATTTGCAAAAGGCGTAGCA
>JAXJSX010000194.1:0-8535 GCA_036309925.1 Acutalibacteraceae bacterium
ACTATAAACGGCGTAAACCGACTGCACGGATGCACCCATAACATCATCCCCGACCGCATTGAAGCTGCAACATATATGGCGGCTTGCGCAGTCACAGGCGGGCGGATGCGTATTAGCGGCATCTCACCCGAATACACCCAACCCGTGTTTTACGCTTTTCGCGAGGCGGGATGTATACTCGATGTCGATGAAGACTCTGTATTCATCAGCGCCCCGAAACGCTTATCACGCATAAAACTTGTGCGCACACAAGTTTACCCCGGATTTCCAACGGATGCTCAGGCACCGCTGATGGCGATGGCATCAGTATCGCAGGGAACATCAATATTCATTGAAACAATATTCTCTGATAGATTCAAGCATATCGAAGGATTAACCAGATTCGGTGCAAATATTAAAGCCGAACAGTCGGTTGCGGTAGTCGAAGGTGTCGATAGGCTTTACGGCGCGGATGTAACAGCGCCTGACTTGCGTGGGGGAGCCGCATACGCAGTCGCAGCACTTGCGGCAGTCGGAAAAAGCAAAATCAGCGGTATTTGTCATATTGAAAGAGGATATGATAACTTGTGTCAAACACTTTCAAGCCTTGGCGCAGAAATTAAAGTAAAGGAAGAGTAATGAATTGGAGAATAAGGCAAAACAAAAACACAGAAAAAACGGTTCAAAAGTTTTGTATTACGCGGCTTTGATCATAATCGCGATAATAGTACTTGTAATCTGCTCATTAACCGTGCTTTTCCACATAAATAACATATATGTAACCGGTGACGAAGTACCGTATACGCAGGATGAAATCGTTTTTGCATCGGGAATTGAAACTGATACAAATATCATAATGGAAAACACTTCAGATGTGTCACAGCGAGTTGCATCCGCATTGCCGTATATAGAAAGCGTTGAGCCGATTAAACATTTCCCGTTTGAAATTGAACTGAAAGTAACTGCATCTGAAATCATCGGTCAGGCAGAGGGTGCGGGAATTCTGATTATCGACCGCACCGGCAGATGTATCGACCGTACCGATGTACTCACCAAAAATGTAGCGGTTATCCGTGGCACAGGCGTACTTAACGCAGAAGTCGGCAAAACCGTTTCATTTGGCAACGATTCCGCACTTTCAAATGTCGTAAAAATGCATGATGCCTTTAAAAAAGCCGGTATTACCGACATTACCGTGTATAATATAAGTGATGAAAATAAACTTTGTGCGACTTATCAAAACCGCATTGTAATCAATTTCGGTACATCTGACAATTTAGATGAAAAATTAGAATATGCAGTGCAGATAATCGAACAGCAAAAATCGGGAAAACAAACCGGTGTTCTTAATTTAAGTCGTATTCCAAACGATAAACAATACGCTTATTTTTCACCGGAAACACTTGACGAAACTCAAGTAGCTTCGGTGCTTGAATAAATTTTGAACTTTTTTAAAATAATGAGAAAAAAACAGTTGAAATTCAAAAAAAAATATGTTAATATAAATTAGTAATTATATGCATATTTGAATATACAATGTTTTAAGCTATATAGGAGGATTCAAAATGGGATTTGAAGTTTCAAAAGAATTAGACGATGTTGTACAAATTAAAGTCGTAGGTGTCGGCGGTGGCGGCGGAAACGCACTTAACCGTATGTTTGAAGCAGGCGTTAAGGGCGCTGATTTCGTTGCAATCAACTCCGATGCACAGGCACTTTTACTTTCACGCGCAGGCCATAAGATCCAAATCGGCGAAAAACTTACACACGGTAAAGGCGCAGGTGCAAACCCCGAAGTAGGTAAAGGCTCTGCTGAAGAATCAAAAGATGATATTATCGAAGCGCTCAAAGGCACAGATATGGTATTCATCACTGCCGGTATGGGCGGCGGTACAGGTACAGGCGCTGCTCCTATCGTTGCATCTATCGCTAAAGAAATGGGTATTCTCACAGTCGGCGTTGTAACAAAGCCGTTTGCTTTTGAAGGCAAGAGAAGAATGAACCAGGCAGAACAGGGTATCGCAGAACTCGCTGACCATGTTGACAGCCTTGTTGTTATCCCGAATGAAAAGTTAAAGGAAATGTCTAACGAAAAAATCACCTTTACAAACGCATTCTCAATCGCTGACGATGTACTCCGTCAAGGCGTTCAGAATATCTCCGAACTTATCCGTATGCCCGCAATCGTAAACCTCGACTTTGCAGATGTAAGATCAATTATGCAGGACGCAGGCTACGCTCATATGGGTGTTGGTATCGCTTCCGGTAAAGATAAGGCTGAACTCGCTGCAAAAGCTGCTATCAACAGCCCGCTTATCGAAACTCCGATGAACGGTGCAAAAGGCGTTATCATCAGCATCACAGGTTCACCTGATATGGGCCTTGATGAAATGTACGAAGCATCTTCAATCATTTCAGAAGCTGCTCATCCGGATGCAAACATCATCTGGGGTGCAAACACCGATGAATCCCTTGAAGATACCATTAAAATCACCGTTATCGCAACTGGCGCAGGTGATACTGTGAAAACTCAAAAGGCTGACGATCCGTTCGCAGCACTCAATATCAACTCCGGCAACGATACAGATGATACTTATTTCGATGTATCAAAGATTTTCCCGAAGGTTTGATAAAATATTAGTATAAATCAAGTCGGCAAAATGATGCGCAGGTGTTATTTTGTCGGCTTTGGTTTTTGAAAGTGAGGAAACAACTTGAACGATTGGACAGAACTTTTAATCGAAATTGCTGTGTCTGATGTTGAAATCGCGTCTGACATCGCGTGTATGGCGGTGCCGTACGGCTTTTATTTAGAGGACTATTCCGATTTAGAGCAGGGTGCGAGGGAAATCGCACATATTGATTTGATTGATGAAGATTTGATTGCGAAAAACCGTGAAAAAGCAATCATTCATATCTATATATCGCCTGAGGAAAACCCGCTTGAAGCGATTGATTATCTAACAACTCGTTTTGACAGCGAGGGCATTTCACATTCAATCAGCCAAAACGGTATAAGCGAGGATGATTGGGCAAATAATTGGAAAAAGTATTTTAAACCCACCAAAATCGGCGAAAAACTTTTGATTTTGCCCGAATGGGAACACGATGAAAACGAAGAAAACCGTGTTGTACTTAAAATTGACCCGGGCGCTGCATTTGGGACAGGCACTCACGCTACCACCCGCCTTTGCCTGCAAACTGTGCAAAACTATATTTCGGGCGGTGAAACTGTACTCGACATCGGTTGCGGCAGCGGGATTTTATCTATCGCCGCTTTACTGCTCGGCGCAAAATCAGCCGTCGGCGTCGATATTGACCCGCTTGCAGTTAAAACTGCTAAAGAAAATGCACTCAAAAACGGTTTATCCGAGCCGGAATACACCGCTGTTTGCGGCGACCTTGACGATAAAATCAAGGATAGTTACGATGTAGTCATCGCGAATATTGTCGCAGATGTCATCATCCGTTTGTGTGACAGCGTGCCGTCTAAAGTTCGCGACGGCGGTGTGTTCGTCACATCGGGCATCATCGACACTCGTGCAGACGAAGTGGCTTTAGCTATTGAGAACGCAGGATTTACAATTTCTGACCGTGTCGAATCGGGCGGTTGGGTATGCTTTGTATCTCGCAAAAACTAATTTTTCGGAAGGACGAAATTTATAATGCTTCAGTTTGAAGAGCAAAAATTTAAACTTAATGAATATCGCGAGGGTATGGCGGAGTTGAAAGACGCTTTGAGTTATGACGAACTCAAAGAGAAAATTGCTAAACTCGAATCGGAAGCCTCAAAGGAAGGCTTTTGGGATGACCTTGAAAACTCGCAAAAAGTGCTTAAAGAAACCAGTCATTTAAAGGGCATCGTCGAAAAATACGATAGTTTAAACAATGACTACAACGACCTTTTTGATCTTATTGCAATGGCAGATGAAGAAGAGGATCTATCAATGCTCGACGATGTCATTGCGGGTGTCGAAAACTTCATCAAAACCTTTGAAGATATGCGCCTTACCACGCTTTTATCGGGCGAATACGATAAAAACAACGCTATTTTGACATTCCACGCAGGCGCAGGCGGTACAGAAGCACAGGATTGGGTTGAGATGTTATTCCGTATGTATTCCCGTTGGTCTGAACGGCACGGATTTAAATGCAAAACTCTTGATTTTCTTGACGGTGACGCTGCGGGGCTCAAAAGCGCTGTGGTGCTTGTCGAAGGCATCAATGCCTACGGGTATTTAAAATCCGAAACAGGCGTTCACCGCCTTGTCAGAGTATCTCCGTTTGACTCATCGGGCAGACGGCATACTTCATTTGCATCCCTCGAAGTTATGCCCGAAATTGACGATGACATCAACATCGAAATCAAACCCGATGATATTGAAGTCGCTACTTTCCGTTCAAGCGGTGCAGGCGGTCAGCACGTCAACAAAACTGAGTCTGCGGTGCGTATTACACACAAACCTTCGGGCATTGTAGTTGCTTGTCAAAATGAGCGTTCACAGCACCAAAACAGAGAAGTCGCAATGCGTATGCTCAAATCAAAGTTGGTTGAAATCAAAGAGCGTGAACATCTCGATAAAATCGAAGACATCAAAGGCGTTCAAAAGGAGATTGCATGGGGCTCGCAAATCCGTTCCTATGTGTTTATGCCGTACACACTGGCAAAAGACCACCGCACAAACTACGAAAACGGTAACATTAACGCTGTTATGGATGGCGATTTAGACGGCTTTATCAACGCCTATTTGAAAGCACAATCGCAAGGAAAACTTTAAATTTAACCAAAAAACGCACCCTTGAATAGTATAATTCGGGGGTGTGTTTATGAAAAGGCGAAAAATCAAGTTAAAATTGCCGATTGTATTGTTTCTGATTTTATCAATCTGCTTTGCATTTGTTTGCGATAAATACATAAAACCGCTGACAGTTGCCACCGCAAAAGACAGTGCGTGTGCGCAAGTGAATACCGCAGTAAACAGTTCGGTAGCACAGGTTATGCAAGATGATTACGGTAGTATAACCGAAGTCATTTATGATAATGATAACAATGTAAAAGCGGTCAATACCGATGCCGTAAAACTCAATCTACTTAAATCCACACTCGAAACCGCACTTTCAAAGCAAACCCACGAAATTAAAGGCGGTGAGGTTTTAATTTCAGTCGGCACACTCACAGGAAACGAATACTTACTCGGCAGAGGTCCAAGACTCAAATTCAAATATGATATTGAAAACTTCACTGTGGGCAGTTATACGGATAAATTTGAGTCTGTGGGCATCAACCAAACCAAATACAGCGTGATTTTGAATATCACGACAGATATAATTTTGCTCATTCCATACAGTGTAGAGAAGGCGCAGGTGAATTGCGAAATCGTGATTGCGCAGACTGTTATCGTCGGGCAAATCCCCGATAGCTACACTAATGTTAATATATCAAAATGAAAGGAATCTTTGATGAAAAAAGCGGATAAATTGAGGTATGACGAACTTTGTAAACTCATAAAACACCACAACGACTTATACTATAATCAGGACGCTCCCGAAATCGACGATTATGAATACGATATGTTGATGCTCGAACTCAAACACTTGGAGCGTGAAAATCCTGAACTGCAGACTGCGGACTCCCCCACAAAAAAGGTCGGCGGTGTTGCTGTTAATACCTTTGAAAATGTTACTCATACCGTCCCTATGTTAAGCCTGCAAGATGTTTTTTCGGAAGCCGAACTTTTTGAATTTGATAGAAAAGTGCGTGAAAATATCGGCAAATGCACCTATTCGGTCGAGCCTAAAATCGACGGACTTTCCGTATCGCTTGAATACGAAAACGGAGTGTTCACCCGTGGCTCTACGCGTGGCGATGGCGTGCAGGGTGAGGACATCACCGCAAATTTATATACTATCCGCTCAATTCCGAAGAAAATTGAAAATGCACCCGATTTTTTAGAGGTGCGTGCGGAAAGTTATATGCCTCATAAGAGTTTTGAAAAACTCTACAACGAACAACTTGAAAACGGCGGTAAATTACCGAAAAATCCTCGTAATGCTGCGGCGGGTTCACTCCGTCAGAAAAACCCGAAGATTGCGGCACAGCGTGATTTATCGGTATTTGTTTTCAACATTCAGCAAATCAGCACAACGGATTTTAAATCGCATATCGAGTCTATTGAATATTTGAAAGAAAAAGGATTTTCGGTGTTGCCGTTTTACAAAAAGTGCAATACAATCGAAGAGGCGGTTGAAGAAGTGCGCAGAATAGGGACATTACGCGGAGAACTCGACTTTGATATCGACGGCGCAGTAATCAAGGTCGATGAATTTGCAATTCGTGACGCACTCGGCACAACTTCAAAATATCCTAAATGGGCGGTTGCTTTTAAATATCCGCCAGAAGAAAAGGAAACTACCGTTTTAGATATTGAAGTCACAGTCGGCAGGACAGGCGTGCTGACACCGACTGCGGTTTTCACCCCTGTCACACTTGCGGGCACTACTGTTTCCCGTGCGGTACTTCACAATGAGGATAATATCAACAAACTGCAAATCGGCATCGGCGACACCGCTGTAATTCGCAAAGCAGGCGAGATCATACCCGAAGTTGTGAAAGTCACAAAGCACACAAGTGAAGTTTTCAAAATGCCAAATACCTGCCCGTCTTGCAACGCAAAGGTGCAAAGATTAGAAGACGAGGCGGCAATCCGCTGCTTAAATCCCGAATGTCCTGCACAACTGATAAGAAATCTCACCCACTTTGCCTCCCGTGATGCAATGGATATCGAAGGCCTCGGAGAAGCGGTTGTAATTAAACTTGTGCAGTCGGATGCTATTGCTAAAATCGAGGATATATATTCACTCAAAAAAGAGGATATTTCGTCACTTGATAAAATGGGTGAAAAGTCGGCTGAAAATCTTATTACAGCCATTGAAAAGTCCAAGAATAATGATTTATACCGACTTATTTTCGGTTTCGGAATTCGTATGATCGGTGTTAAAGCCGCAAAACTGCTTGAACAAAACTTTAAAAATCTCTACGACATTATGACAGCGCAGATTGAAGACTTGAATGCAATCGACGGTTTTGGCGACATTATGGCGCAAAATGTGTATGACTATTTCAGACTTCCGCAAACGGTTGATATGATAAATAAACTTACAGAGTGCGGACTGAATACTGACAGCCGAATGACTGTGAGCGAGGGAGTTTTCACAGGTAAAACTTTCGTTTTGACAGGCACTTTGCCGAATTTATCCCGCAAGGAAATGGGCGAGATTATCGAGAAAAACGGCGGTAAAGTGTCCGGCTCGGTATCCAAAAAGACCGATTATGTTGTCGCAGGGGAAGCGGCAGGCAGTAAACTTACAAAAGCGCAGTCACTCGGCATTGCGATTTTGTCAGAGCAGGATGTCCTTGATATGATTTAATTAAAAAATGCTTGCAGTCATCTGCAAGCATTTTTTCGCTTTATTATAACAATCAGTGTGAGCGTGAGTAATACGGGGAACACGGTCGCAATCAAAATTCCAAGTTTTAAATTTCCGCTGAACAAATCAGATATAACCCCGACTGCCGCAGGCCCTGCTGTGCAACCGACATCTCCTGCGAGTGCTAAAAATGAAAACAGTAAAAGCGTCCCTTTGGGCATATATTTCATAGCGAGCGAGTATGTGCCCGGCCACATCACTCCGACTGCAATTCCGCAAAGCGCGCAACCTACAAAGCCGAGTGCGGATATTGGTGCGAGCGCTGACATTAAATATCCGACAACGCACAGTCCACCGCACAACATCATATATTTTTCAAGTTTTATCTTCTCACCCATCTTTGCGTAAAATACGCGTGACAGCCCCATTAAAATCGAGAATAACATAGGCCCTAAAAGGTCGCCAACTGTCTTTGATACTTTAAGTCCTGTTTCTGCGAATGCGCTTGCCCATTGACTTACCGCCTGCTCACTCGCACCCGCGCAAAGCATTAAAATCAGCATTGCGTAAAATGTTCTGCATTTGAAAAGTTCTTTTAATCGAAGGCCGTCTCCGCTTTCTTCGTTAAGACGACTTATCGGCACAAATAGGAAGAAAATCACATTCACTATCGGCAGTAACGCCCAAAAAAATGTTATATATAATCGGTTTTCTGTGCCGAAAAGTGCGAAAAACACGGTTGATATAAGTATCACCGCCACCGAACCCCAACAGTAAAACGAATGTAGCAACCCCATCGCTGTCTGCTTGTTGTCGGTTGGACACGCTTCCACCATCGGACTGATGATAACTTCAATCATACCGCCGCCGATTGCGTATATTATAATGCTGATAATAAGACCTAAATATGCAGTTTCAAAAAACTCCGGCAAAATCCCAAGACAGATAAGTCCCAACGCACTCATAATGTGTGCAAATACAACACCACCGCGATACCCAAGCAACCTCACAATCGGGGCAGACAGTAAATCTACAATCAACTGTACCCCGAAATTTATTGTAATCAGCAGGGAAATCATTTTCAGCAAAATGCTGTATTCGGTCATAAATGTTATAAATAACAGCGGA
>JAXJSX010000195.1:0-20196 GCA_036309925.1 Acutalibacteraceae bacterium
CCTTAAAAGCCACAAAATACCGCTTATTTGAATTTTTGAAGTATACTTAAGCTATTTACCCTAACTTCACTTTTTCATTTAAGCATTATCCATTGCTATATACAGAAAGGGGACATACATAAAAAACAGACTCAACCTTTCCCATAGACCTTCATATGAAAATTAACTATCCTTTTTAAATCATTCGTTTTGCATCGCTTGATTTAGTATAGTACAAAAGTGTCTGTTTTGTCAAGTGGTGCTTTATACCGCATAATGCAAAGCGCTTTTTCAAAGAAAAAATATCAACATTTTGCTTATCATTATTCGTGGTGTATGCTATAGTATTATCAAAACTAATAAATGTGTTCTCCTTAGGATACCATTTCCTTATGGAACGAAGCATTTTATTGGCTTTTTCTTTGTTTACAGCGAATGGTGACGCGGTCGGTGACTTTTGTCCATAAGACTTTTCCGGCTCTTTCCGTCATATTTCGCGCGCCACTCATATTTTGCATTTCTGCTGATATGGTTTGTTTGGTCACTTAACATTATATCACATTTTGAGTCTATTTTCTTTTTGTCACACATCGATTGTATCGTAACACATAACGGTTATCCTCATATAGTAGAATAACAAATAAATTGTATCACATATTTATAATAAAAATTGAATTGCTATAAAACTCACAAGGTTCTGTAAAAAAGTGTGCAAGTTTTTCTAACTTGCACACTTTTTCTATATCCTACATAAGACTGTGCTTTAAAGTGCGACTCTAAAGCACAGTTGTGAACACTCCAAGTAAAAGGAGAATTACACCGAGCACAATTCGGTAGTAACCGAAGCATTTGAAATCGTGCTTTTTAACAAAGTTCATAAGGAACTTAATCGAAAGCATTGATACGACAAAAGCTACAATCATACCGAAAACAAGAATCATTGCTTCGTGAGTGGTGACTGTATTGCCGTCGATAAAGAACTTGACCGCTTTAAGTCCGCTTGCACCAAACATTACAGGAATACCGAGCAAGAATGAAAATTCTGCAGCAGCGGTACGCGAACAGCAAAGTATCATCGCACCGAGTATTGTTGAACCTGAACGCGAAGTTCCCGGAATCATTGAGAGTACCTGAAATGCACCGATAAGTGCAGCCATTTTAAATGAAATCTCATTTAATACGCTTACTTTTGACGGTTTACCTTTTCTCCATTTTTCAATGACGATAAACAGTATACCGTAAATAATCAAAGTCGCCGCAACTACATATGCGTTGTATAAATAAGTGTCGAGGATATCATCGAACGGCAGTCCGATAATGATTGCCGGCAGACACGCAACCGCGATTTTAAGCCAAAGTATGATTTTGTCCATATAAATATACTTTTGAGCGATTTTTTTCGCGCCGTTCAGATTTTTATACTGATAGGTATCGAGTTTTTTCGATGTGTGGAACGGCCAGATTTTATTCCAAAATAAAACCACAACCGCCAAAATCGCGCCAAGCTGTATTACAACACGGAACATCTCCAAAAACGCTTCACTAAAAGACGGTTTTGTAAAGCTTTCAAAGATGATAAGGTGACCTGTGCTACTCACGGGCAACCATTCTGTAATACCCTCAATGACACCGTAGAAAAATGTCCATAAAAAATCTAAAAATTGTTGCATAATGCCCTCCCTGAACTATAATTGCCAATCAATCGGCGTTCTGCCGTTTGTGATTAAAAATTCATTTGTTTTTGAAAAATGCTTACATCCAAAGAAACCATTATATGCGGATAGCGGACTCGGATGTACCGACTCTAACACAAGGTGGTTCTTGTTCGTTATAAGCGACTTTTTAGCTCTTGCGTTTGCGCCCCAAAGCAAGAATACAACCGGGATTTGCGATTCGTTGATAAGCGCAATTATTTTGTCGGTCAGTATTTCCCAACCAATCCCTTTGTGAGAATTTGCCTGCCCTGCACGAACAGTCAAGGATGTGTTTAAAAGTAACACACCCTGTTTTGCCCATTTTGTTAGATCGCCGCAATCAAAGGGTTGTTCAATTCCAAGGTCGCTTTTCTGCTCTTTATAAATATTTATGAGTGACGGTGGCGGTTTAATTCCCTGTTTTACCGAAAAGCACAAGCCGTGCGCCTGCCCCTCTCCGTGATACGGATCTTGACCGAGAATAACCGCCTTGACATCTTTGAAATCGGTGAGTTTGAGTGCATTAAAAATATCGTACATTGAAGGATAGATAGTTTTAGTAGCGTACTCTTTTTTCAAAATCTCCCGCAATTTTAAATAGTAGTCACTTTCAAATTCGCTTTTGAGCAAAGTATCCCATTCGTTTCCGATAGTAACCATATTAAAACTTCTTATTTTCGCGGGTAGTATGCTTTTCATAGCATTTAACTGCGGGGTCGTCTTTCTTTGAAATAGGCTGGATTGTTACCTTATAAGTAAATTTATTCGCAAGTGCATACTTTTCATCGAGAGCAGGACCGCAAGCATTAGAGCCAACACCACGCTGTAAATAGTCAGCGCAAACAACGGTTTTGTTTGAAGTAGGTAATTCGTAGGAATGTTTTGCATCACGCATTTCATCGGGAGTGTACGGCAATGCCTGGAAATCAAATCCGTTTGTGAAGGAGAACATAAGACCATCGCCTGTTGATGTGCGGACTGCCGCCCAAATTGTGTTGTGT
Source organism: Acutalibacteraceae bacterium (assembly GCA_036309925.1). GTDB lineage: Bacteria > Bacillota > Clostridia > Oscillospirales > Acutalibacteraceae > RUG14109. Next base: position 2,675 of record JAXJSX010000195.1, read on the forward strand.
CTGTTTCCGTTTTCCTGCGGACGAATGTAATCATACATCATATTACGAACACTTGACTTGAATTTTCCCATATAAGATGCGTGACATTTGTCAATGTAACTTTCGCCGGGGCCAAGTCCGTAATATTCAACTGAATTGAAACTCGGCAGAAGTTCGAGCATAAGTCCGAAACGCGGTAATGACGGTGCGTGTTCAGCAACTTCAACCGATGAAACATTTTCGATGCAACCGTCCGGTCTTATTGTCCATTTTGTATCAATATAGACGCACGGACGAACAGCAGTGCCTGAAAGCGAAGAAGTGCAAAGAATAACAATGCAGTTGTTTTCGCGTTCAACATTACAAGTGTAAACCCTGTTTTTGAGGAGATGATATTTCTGCTCAAACCATTTTACTTTGTCGTTTACATCATTATCAGTCGGGGCACGCATTACATTGTATTTCATCGGACTCGTTGTAACCGACTTACCACCGACTTCAAGCGACTCAAACGTACCTGTAAACTTGTTGAATACATATCTGAATTTCTCGCCTGTGATTTTGATGAATTTATCAGTCTGTTTTGCGCTGATTTCCTTGCCTTTGAAATCGAGGTAAGTAAATTCATTTTCAGTATCCAAGCGGAACTGTGCAAATGCGACCTCGTGCCCTGCATCAGCATATTCAGTATCACTTGCCAACACAAACGAAATTTTTACATAACTTGCGCCTTTAAGTTGTGATGTTTTGTAGTCAATCTTAATTTGTTCGGATTTGTGCGGTGCAAGAGCAATAGTGCCGAGTGTACCGCTGTCAACGATTTTACCGTTTGAAATAATCTCCCATTTACAGTCAAATCTTGAAAGGAAGATGAAATCATATTTGTTTGTAATTTCAAATATGCCCTTGTTAGCATCAATTTCCTTGATGCCAACGGGTTGGAGTACATATTTCGCCTCTAACAACGCAGGTGTCGGTGTTCTGTCGGGGTTTACCATACCGTCGATGCAGAAGTTACCGTCATTTTGATCTTTATCGCCATAATCGCCGCCGTAACCGTATTTATGGGTGCCATCGGCGGTTTTGCCGAGTGAGAATGAATGGTTACACCACTCCCATAAGAAGCCGCCCATAAAGCGATCGTCTGACTCGACAACATCCCAGTAATCTTTGATGTCGCCGGGGCCGTTACCCATTGTGTGACTGTATTCACAAAGGATGAACGGCTTATCGCAACGCTTATCGGAAAGATAAGATTTTATAAGTTCAATCGGCGGATACATACGGCTGACCATATCAAGACCGGTATCGTCAAACAGCATATGATCTCCCCAATATGCACTTTCGTAATGTACAGGACGGGTATTGTCGATCTTTTTAATAGTTTTGATTGCCTCTCTAAAGCAACAACCAAAGCCTGATTCGTTACCAAGTGACCAGAAAATAACACAAGGACGGTTTTTATCACGCTCTACAAGCAATTTTGAACGGTCGCAAACAGCCTGTGTCCAATACGGATCGTCAGCAAGTTTCACGAAATTTTCATAATCTCCGCCGAACGCAAAAGGTACACCGTGCGACTCCAAATCGGCTTCATCGATAACATAAAAACCGTATTTGTCGCACATCTGCATAAAGCGAGGATCGTTGGGATAGTGAGAAGTGCGGATTGCGTTGAAGTTATGTGCCTTCATAAGCATAAGGTCTTTGAGCATCTGATCTTCTGTGCAAGCATAACCTGTGTTCGGGTATGAATCGTGTCTGTTTACACCACGAAGTTTGATTGCTCTGCCATTCACACGGAGAACAGAATCAACAATTTTGAGTTCACGCAAACCGATTTTTTCACAAATGTACTCGTTATTGTATTCGATAATGAGTGTATATAAATCGGGCATTTCAGCCGACCATAAGACCGGATCGTCAACATTGAAGCAGGCGGTACCGTCGGGCATAGGAGATAATGTAGCAATAGTTTCACCCTTTGGATTCATAAGGGTAAGTTTAACATCTTCAGGAGTAAGTGCTGAAATTGTCATTTCTATGTATGCACTCTTGAAAGTACGGTCAACGCCTGTTTTGATAAAGTAGTCTGTAAGGTGACCGTTCGGACGCGAGAGCATATAAACATCACGGAAAATACCTGACAATCTGAATTTATCTTGATCTTCCAAATATGTACCGTCGCACCATTTCAAAACTATAACTGTGATACGGTTTACACCCGATTTAAGATAGTCGGTTACATCAAACTCAGACATTGCGTGTGAAACTTGTGAATAGCCGACAAATTCACCGTTGATGTAAAGGTAGAAGCAACTATCAACGCCCTCAAAAATGATATAATTACGCATACCTTCGTTTGATGCATCTACAACGAAATCACGCGAGTAAACACCGCACGGATTTTCGAGCGGTACATACGGAGGATCGTAAGGAATAGGATAATTTACATTGGTATACTGCGGGTTGTCGTATCCGTAAAGTTGCCAGTTTGACGGCACAGGGAGAGTGCTGTCTGCTGATGAAAGCGGCGAGGTTAAGATACTTTCGGGGATTTCTGTAATATTGTTATAGTATTTGAAGTTCCAAAGTCCCGATAACAACTTGAATCGTTCCGATTTTGTACGCTCTCCTGCAAGTGCAACTGATTCCGAGTGAAACGGAATGTAGTAAGAACGTGGATCGCAGCAGTTAATGTGCAAAGCGTGCGCGTCTTCATAATAGTTTGTCAATTTCATTTATATTACCTCCTGTTTATAACTGTCCGTTGTAAACATAATTAAGTTGCCCAATAATTTTACCGTTTTTTATGTAAACGCGTGGCACTCGTTTGCCGACAACGCATACTATTTCGTAGTTGATTGTGCCGCAAAGTGATGCAAAATCATCAATAGTGAGTTTTTCATCGCCGAAAAGTATTACTTCACTGCCCGATTTAACATTGGGAATATCAGTTACATCAACGATCATCTGATCCATACACACTCTGCCAACGATGTTCGCTTTTTTTCCGTTTATCAAGACGTAACCACGGTTTGAGAGTGAACGCGGATAACCGTCTGCATAGCCAACAGGAATTGTAGCGATCACTCTGTCTGAATCTGCAATGAAAGTCCTGCCGTAACTCACGCTGTCGCCTTTATGTACGGTTTTAATCATTGAAACGACAGATTTTAATTTCATCGCCGTTTTCAAGTTAGCAATACCGCTGACTTCTTTTGATGGATTCATACCGTACATAATTATTCCCGGTCTGATTGCGTCAAGATGATACTGCGAAAGCGTCAGTGTCGCCGCAGAGTTGCAACAGTGTCTGATTTTAAAATCAACACCGTTTGATTTAAGTTTCTCGAGTAAATCATTAAAAAGTTCAAACTGACCGGAAGTGAACTCACCGTTTTCATCACCGTCTTTATCGGAGGATGCAAAGTGCATAAACGCACCAACTGCGTTTAAATTTGCAAGTTTGCAGGTTTTAAGAATTTGCAAAAGTGCGGTATCGTCGTCTTTTTTACGATGAACAAACCCGATTCTGCCCATTCCGGTGTCGATTTTAATATGTACATTTACTTTTCTTTCAGCAGAACTTGCACATTCAGAAAGTGCGGTTGCATAATCATAGTCAAATACAGTTTGCGAAATGTTGTTATCACACAGAATTTGAGCAAGTTCGGGCGGAGTGTATCCCAAAATCAAAATATCTGTTTCAATACCAAGTTTCCGAAGTTGGAGAGCTTCTTGAATATTAGATACAGCAAAACCGTCCGCACCGAATTTTTCCATTTCAGGTACAACAAATTTAGCACCGTGACCGTAAGCATCCGCTTTGACCACAGCGTAATATTTAACATTGTCACCAATTAAAGTACGAATGATGTCGTAGTTATGTTTAAGACAGTCGATGTCGATTTCAGCCCAAGCACGAGGCAGAAAGTCCAATTAAATCACTTCTCTTTGCTAATATAAGAATAATTATACCTTGAATTAAAAATTTAGTCAACCGCTTTTTTATCAGTAATGAATTTTACGACAAAATACGCCAAAAGCGCACATAAAATGCCGAGCAACGCACCGCAGAAAACATCCGAAAACCAATGTACACACAAATAAACCCGTGAGAAGCCAATCAATGTAGCAATGATTACAGCAGGTATGCCTAGTTTGCGATTGTATAATAATATGGCGACAGCGGCCGCAAAAGAAACAGCTGTGTGTCCGGATGGAAACGACCAATCGTGAGGAGCAAAAATTAGATTTTCATTCCAAAAAATAATATCCGGGCGAGGACGGGCGACGAGATTCTTTAATAAAACGTTGCAAGAAATAAAATCTATTATCATTGATAAGGCACAGGTAGCGCCAATTTTTCGGGTGGATTTATTGGTTAACATTATTACCGCACAAAAAATCCAAAATATACCTATTTCGCCCAAAAGCGTAATTAGAGGCATTACCGCATCTAAAAAGTCGTTTTTGAAGAAACCGGACATAAATTCAACTACTGCGTAATCAATATTTTGTATGAAGTTCAAATATATCACCATATACAGTATAATAAAAAACAGACCGAAAGTCAACACCTTCGGTCTGTAAAGTTATGAATTATTCAGCGTCTTCAGTTGAATACATAACTTCGCCTTCAGCCTCTTCTTCAGCAGAAGGTGCTTCTTCAGCAACGGTTTCTGATTCAATAAGTGCGCGGATTGAAAGGCTAACGCGTTTTGCCTCGAAATCAATCTTTGTGATCTTTGCAGTTACAACATCACCGATTTTAAGAACATCCTGCGGTTTTTCAATTCTGCGGTCTGCAATCTGTGAAATGTGGATAAGACCGTCAATACCGGGGATGAGGTTAGCAAATGCACCGTAAGTTGTCATGCTGACAATTTTAACTTCTGCAACATCGCCTTCATTGTACTTTGTTTTGAGGATTTCCCACGGATTGTCTTCAGCACGCTTGAAGCCGAGTGAAATCTTTTTCTTTTCGGTGTCGATGTCTTTAACATAAACTTCAACTGTGTCGCCTTCGTTTACAACTTCTGACGGATGCTTAATTTTGCTCCAAGAAAGTTCTGTGATGTGGATCATACCGTCAACACCGCCGATGTCAACGAATGCACCGTATGAAGTGAGTGATTTAACAACGCCTGTGTATTTAGCACCAACTTCGATTGTGCTCCAAATCTTTTCCTGTGCAGCTGCAATCTGCTCTCTGAGGACAGAACGGATTGAACCTACAACGCTTCTGCCACGACGAATGTCGATTACTCTGAACTGAACTTCGTTGCCAACCATATCATCAAGGCTTTCTTTTCTTGTAAGAGTAGCGTGTGATGCAGGAACGAATACACGAACACCGTTAGAAATAACAGTAAGTCCACCCTTAACAACTGCTGTTACAGTACCTGTAAGAATTTCTTCTGTATCTTTTGCGTTCATAATTTCTTTCATACCTGCAGCAGCATCATAACGACGCTTTGAAAGTGTGATGATACCTTCAACATCATTAGTTTTCATAATGATGAGGTTAATCTCGTCGCCAACTTTAACAAGTTCGTCAGGTTTCTTTGTTGTGTCGTTTGAAAGTTCAGATGCGGGTACGATACCAGTCTGTTTTCTGCCGATGTCAACCTGTACTTCAGTTGGGCCAACTGCAATAACTGTACCGACAACTTGCTTATCATGATTCATATTGTTAAGAGAAACTTCAAGTGCCTCTTCAAAGCTCATATTATCATCGATGGCTTTCACGGTTTCCTCCGTTCCGATTTTTTCGTTTACTGTGTTTTCCATAAGTTCTGTCATAGTGTTTAAAACCTCCTTAATTATAACAGCAGGTGTGGAAGCACCCGCGGTCACTCCAACAAAACGAGCCGATTTTATTAGATTTTTATCGAGCTCGGCTGCATCCTCGATAAACAGAGTTTTAGTTTTGGCATTGCATATCTCAAACAACTTATTTGTGTTTGAACTATGTCTTCCGCCGATGACTATCATCAAATCGCACTCTTCAGCAAGTGCAAGAGATTCTTTCTGTCTTTCTTCGGTTGCATCACATATTGTACCAAAAATTTTCGCATTTGTACAGTCTTTTTTTAATAAAAAATAAATTTTTTCCCAAATTTTTTTATTAAATGTGGTTTGGGCAACTGCACAAAGTGGTTTTTCAGCAAGATATTGTTTGTTATTTAACAAACTTTCTAATTCTTCCGCATTTTCAACGCAGAAAATCTCGCCCTTTGCATAACTCATAATGCCCTGAACTTCGGCGTGATTTTTATCACCTGCAATAATAAGCGGTGTATTTTCGTCTGTATTTTTATCTACAATGCGGTGAATTTTTGAAACAAACGGACAAGTTGCATCCTCGTAATCAATTCCCCGTTCAATGAGTTCATCAATTACTTGTTTTGGCACACCGTGAGAGCGAAGTACCAAAGTATATCCTGCGGGCACTTCTTTCGGTGTATCAACTATCAGTACACCACGGTCTGCAAATTCCTTTACGATTTGCGGATTATGGATAATCTGTCCCAAAGTACAGACTTTCTTATTTTCAGAAAGCAAGCGGTATACAATTTTCACAGCTCTATCTACACCAAAGCAAAAGCCTGCGTGTACTGCGACTGAAATTTTACTCATATTTTCTCCCAAATCGACTTGATTTCATTCATGATTCTGTCGGCAGAAACTTGTAAATCACCTTTTTGAACATCACGAAAAAGTTCTTCATTGGAAATAGGTTTGCCGATTACCATTTTAACACGCTTAAACGGTGTAACTGAACCCTTGCATTTTATTGCAACAGGTAAAACATCACATTTTGCGGAGCGTGATATGTATGCAACTCCCGCTTTTGCTTCGTGAATTTCACCGTCGTGAGAACGAGTGCCTTCAGGGAAAATGCCGAGAACATCGCCTGATTTTACAACATTTATTGCGTGTTTTATTGATTTGACATCAAGTTTGTCGCGGTCTATTGGAAACACATCAAATTTTGGTAAAAGCCAGCCTAAAATTTTGTTTTTAAAAAGTTCCTTTTTCGCCATATAGTGGATACGGCGTTTTAATACGATTATCCAAAAAATCGGATCAAGATTCGATATGTGGTTTGAGCATAAAATTATGCCTTTGTCGGTCGGTATGTTTTCAAGACCTTCAACCGAATACCAAAAAATCAAGCGGTAAATCGGGAATAAGATAATCTTGAAAAACTGTGTTAGTTTATTCATTAAATCCCTATTTTTTAAGCCTATCGGCTATTATATTCTTGATTAGTTCTATTGACTCTTCGAGAGTAAGGTCGCTTGTATCAGCCAAAACCGCATCATCTGCCTGTTTTAAAGGTGCAATTTCACGATGGCTGTCAGCATAATCCCGCTTTTCTATATCAGCAAGTACATCGTCAAATTCAACGGATTGCCCTTTTTCAATAAGTTCTTTATATCTACGCTGCGCGCGTGTTTTTGCTGATGCCGTAAGAAAAATCTTAACATCTGCATCGGGCAACACAACTGTGCCGATATCTCTTCCGTCCATTATTGAATTATTGCTGTTTGCTAAATTTTTTTGCAAGTCAAACAAAAAGGCGCGTACTTCAGATACTGCAGATACTGCAGATGCCGCAAGAGACATTTCCGGTGTGCGGATCTTATCGCTTACATCTTCGCCGTTAACGCAGACACGCTGTTCCCCGTTTACAAATTGAATATCAATTTGTAAATTATTTAGAGTGTTAACGATCTGCTCTCTGCAATTAAAATCAACACAACAGCGTTTAGCATTAAATCCAACCGCGCGGTAAAGTGCTCCTGTGTCGATATAAATGTAGCCGAGTGACTTTGCAACTGCCCGTGCGATTGTGCTTTTCCCTGCTCCTGCAGGTCCATCAATAGCAACCTTAATCATAATTACCCTTTCCTATACAAACCGATTTACCCGCTACAAAGCCTGTTGAAAAGGCAATTTGCAGATTAAATCCGCCTGTATACGCATCAACATCTAAAATTTCGCCTGCAAAATATACATTTTCACATATTTTCGAGCGCATTGTTTTTGGATCCACTTCTTTAACATTCACCCCGCCCGATGTTACAATCGCTTCACTGATAGGTCTGAAGCCTGTGATTGTAAACGGTAAACATTTGATGAGTTTTAAAAGTTTAGCTCTTTGTTCTTTTGTAATTTGATTGACTTTTAAAGTCGCCGGAATTCCCGATAATCTGACGATAACAGGTATCATCTTTGACGGTAGGAGTTCAGACAATGAATTTTGAAAAATTTTATTTGAATTTTGCGTAAAATCTCTAATCAACCGTGCATCAAGTGTTTTTTCGTCTAATGCAGGTTTTAAGTCTATATGAACGCTGTATCTGCTGTCAGTCATATTGCGAAGATGTGCGCTCATACTTAAAATTGTAGGGCCTGTTAATCCGAAATGTGTAAACATCAGTTCACCGAAATCTTCATAAATCACCTTACCGTTTTTTCGATTATCAACAGCAGTAACTCTAACATTTTTAAGGCTGAGCCCTTGCATTGCGGCAGCATAACCCTCACGAGTGTTAAGCGGTACTAACGATGGAGTAAGTTCGGTTACAGTGTGCCCGATCTTTCGTGCAAATTCGTAGCCGTCACCTGTTGAGCCTGTACCGGGATACGACATACCGCCTGTAGCGATAATTGTGTTTTCAGCCTTAACTACATCGCCGTTTTCAAGATGAATTTCTGATAGTATATTATTTGTAGTAATAATATCTTTAGCGGGTGAATTTATGATTGTCGCACCGTTAGACATTGCGTAACTCACAAGAGCGTCAACGATGTCCACTGCTTTATCTGACACGGGAAAAACCCTTTTTCCTCGTTCGACTTTAGTTTTGACGCCAAATGATTCAACTAAATCAATGATATCATCAGGAGTAAATTCGGAAAAAGCACTATATAAAAATCTGCCGTTTTTGGGAACTGAAGTGATAAGTTGTTGTAAGTCACTTTTATTTGTGAGGTTGCATCTTCCTTTGCCGGTAATCATCACCTTGCGGGCACATTTTTGATTTTTCTCTATAATGATAACATTAAGACCGCGCTTTGCGGCAGTTCCCGCGCATATAAGACCGGCGGCGCCGCCGCCTATTACCGCAACATCGGCAAAAATTTCGTTCATTAAACTTCTCCGTAAAATACATTGATATTTCTATTCTACACTTTTTTTCGTTAAAAGTCAATGAAAAAAGTATTTTTAATTGAATATCTTTTTTACTAACTTTCTAAAACGCACAATATACAGTCTGACTACATTTGAAACCGCAAAATCGTATACAACAAACATAGCCACAAAAAGCAATAGCAAAATCAAGACTGAAAATTTACCGAAATCCCCTAATGTTTCAAGTTCTATCTGTAAAACAAACGACGATAAATAGTACGCAAGCACAAAGGATACGCACGAAGTGGATATTTTGGCAATCCACTGCAACACTTTTGATTTTGCTTTCTCAATGACTGCTTTTAGTACCGGATAGTAGCCAAACAGAAAGATATAGTAGGTTGATGCTTCTTTTTCGCATAACATAAAACTCAACACCGCAACTGATACATATGTAGCGACTGCATATTTCTTCCCGACTTCAATTACAACAGGAATGGCCAAACATCCCGCGATTGCAGGTAAAGCAAATGTTAAATAAGGGAAATATGCCACAAGCATAACTACGATTTGGAGTGCGGCTAAAATACCGCACAATGCTACTTTTGATGTCTTTTTCATATTAGCAACAACTAATTAGGTCGCCGCCCATACATTCACAGCAACAGTCTGAACATATCAAACATTGACACAAATCGCAAGCGGAGCATCCGCCTGAATTATTGTACGAGCCTGTATTATACCCGCCGTAATTGTTAAATCCGCCCATACGCTGACGGTTGAGTCTATCGAGCATAGCACGATACTCCATATTATTCGGTGCCATTCTGCAAGCGGTTGAAAATGAAGTATAGGCATCATCAAACCATCCGCGTTTATAAAGCACAGTACCGTTTAAAAAGTACCATTCGGCTGTTCTTTTGTTGATTGCCACACCGTCAAGCAATTCCTGAGCTTGCTCAAGACGATTTTGGTTTATCATCATTCTGATGTCATTAAACTCTCCGTTAGGATTGCTGTAAGATCCGCCTGCGCCTGTGTTAGCACCGCCCTTGCGTTCTTTAATAATAGCATCGTACGCTTCGTTAATTTCTTTCATTTTGCTTTCCGCAAGGTCTGATAACGGGTTGTTAGCATAATTATCAGGGTGATATTTTCTCGCAAGTTCCTTGTAAGCCTGTTTGATTTGCTCATCAGTAGCGTTTCTGCTGACGCCCAAGGTCTGATAAGGGTCATTCATTTTACTTTTCCTCCTTGACGGTGATTTGACCGTAAGTTTTGATATTTTCAATCACTTTCGGCATACCGAGATAAATTATGTTGGAAAGAATGGTTTTATATCGCTTGATATCTAACAATTCATAGCACGATGCGAGTTCAGTCAAGCAAACATTGATAGTATTTGCTGTTTCATTTCGCATCTGCAAAACATCGAAATCACCGTATTTAATCAAAATGGGATTATAGCCACCGGTTTTTTTATCGTCTTCCAAGTCGTCCATAGCATCAAGCAAATATATCATCTTGCCGGCGCAATAGCCGATTCTCCCAAGAATTCGCGATGTAATTTCGTCATTCGATTTGAGTTTGAACAGTTCCTGTAAAAAAATTGCGGTAGGCTCTGCGGCAAGGTCAATATTACCGATTTTTTCTCCCTCAACTTTTGCTTGCGACAACATCATATTTTTGCAAATAACATCAATTTCGCTGAAATTTTCGGCTGCTTTTTTATAGTGTCTGCGGTAAAAAACTCGCATAAAACGGTATGCAAGACGCTTGAAAAAACCACTGTCTGCGATGTTGTCTTCAATTTTATAATATGCGGAAATTACAAGGCTTGCCGCTGTAAAAGAAAGAGATGAACTTTCTTTTTTCAGCTTCATACACTTTTTCAGCGGATTATACGGACACCGCATTTTAGTGTAACCGCAACATTCGTCTTCAAGCGATAAAAGCAACATCAACAGAAAGGTGAAATCATAGGATAATGAATATTGCGCCAAAGCACCGTATTCTTTGCCGAGAGTTTTACAAAGTGAACAATAAACCGCCTTATAAGTATCAAACTCGCAGAATTTCATTTCAGGTTTATACGCTCTGACATATCCAAACACATTTTTCACCCCTTGTTTTTATATCATACACGATATAAAGGTGAAAAAATTTAACAAGTTGTAAATTTTGCAGTTACAGCATTTTTTTCAGGTATTTGCCTGTATAAGAATTTTTGCATTCAGCAACCTCTTCAGGAGTACCCTGTGCAACTATCATACCGCCTGTGTCGCCGCCTTCCGGGCCTAAATCTATAATGTGATCTGCACATTTGATGACATGCAGATTGTGCTCAATTACAATAACCGTGTTACCTTTATCAACCAAGGATTGAAGCACATCAATCAGTCTGTGAACATCTGCGGTGTGAAGTCCGGTAGTAGGTTCATCGAGAATATAAATAGTTTTTCCTGTCGAACGGCGGGAGAGTTCTGTTGAAAGTTTAACGCGCTGTGCCTCGCCACCCGAAAGTGTTGTTGCGCTCTGACCGATTTTAATATATCCTAAGCCTACATCATATAATGTTTGCAATTTTCTCTTGATTTTCGGGTGAGCATCGAAGAACGAAAGTCCTTCTTCAACGGTCATTTCAAGTACATCATATATTGATTTACCTTTAAATTTCACTTCCAAAGTTTCACGGTTATATCTATGTCCTTTACATACTTCGCAAGGCACATAAATATCAGACAGAAAGTGCATTTCAATTTTAATAATGCCGTCACCCTCGCACGCTTCACATCTACCCCCACGAACATTAAATGAAAATCTACCCGGAGTATAGCCACGCATTTTTGCTTCATTTGTTTGTGCATATAATTCGCGGATGTCCCCGAATACGCCTGTGTATGTTGCAGGATTTGATCGCGGAGTTCTGCCGATAGGAGATTGGTCTATTGCAATGACCTTATCAAGCGCCTCCAAACCGTCAATTCTATCGTGTTTGCCCGGCTTGCATTTTGCGCGGTTTAGATTTTTAGCAAGTGATTTATGCAAAATCTCATTGATAAGTGACGATTTGCCCGAACCCGAAACGCCTGTAATTGCAATGAATTTACCAAGCGGAAAATCAACAGTTAAATTTTTAAGATTGTTCTCCCTTGCACCGACAACAGTAAGAACTTCCCCGTTGCCCTCTCTTCGGGTTTTAGGAACAGCAATCTGCCTTCTGCCGCTTAAATATTCGCCTGTAAGGCTGTTTTTACAGTTTTTAACTTCATCAGGAGTGCCTGCGCAAACAATTTCACCACCGTGAATCCCTGCCCCAGGGCCTATATCAACAACAAAATCTGCGGCTTCCATTGTGTCTTCATCGTGTTCAACAACAATTAAAGTGTTTCCGATGTCACGAAGTCTTTTTAGCGTGCCGAGCAGTAAATCGTTATCACGCTGATGAAGTCCGATGCTCGGCTCATCAAGAATATAAAGTACCCCCATAAGTGAAGAGCCGATTTGAGTCGCAAGGCGGATACGCTGACTTTCACCGCCTGACAAAGTGCCGGACGAACGCGAAAGTGTAAGATATGAAAGTCCTACGCTGTTTAAGAACCCCAAACGCTCACGAATTTCTTTTAAAACACCGCTTGCTATCATATTTTCGCGGTCGGAAAGTTCAAGGTTATTGATAAATTCGAGTGCATCCGTAACAGATTTATCGCAAAATTCCATTATATTGATACCGCCTACTGTAACAGCAAGCGAAATCGGTGACAAACGCTGACCGCCGCAAGACGGACAGTCAACCTCAATCATCATCGCTTCAATATCAGATTTTGACCAATCGCTGCCGGGTGTATTGTATCTGCGTTCAAGATTTATCGCAACACCTTCAAAGTCGGAATGATAAATTCCCGAACCGTATGCAAGTTTGCGATCAAGTTCGATTTTCTCGCCGTCAGTACCGTATAACAATACCTGCTGTGCCTTCGGCGGTAAATCTCTGAAGGGTACATCAAGTGAAAATCCGTAATGCTTTGAAAGTCCTGTATAATACATCAGCGCAATCGAGTTTTTATCGAGCGTGTTCCATCCAGGTGCGTAAATAGCGCCTTGCATGACCGAAAGACTGTCATCAGGCACTATCCTTTCGGGGTCAATTCGCATAAATTTACCAAGACCTGTACACTCTGCACAAGCACCCTGCGGGTTATTAAACGAAAACATTCTCGGCTCTAATTCTTCAACGCCGACACCGTGTTCAGGACAAGCGTAATTCTGCGAAAATGTTAAATCTTCATTACCGTCAACTTCGATAATGACAAGCCCGTCTGACAATGAACAGCAGATTTCAAGCGAATCTGCAAGACGGGATTTAATATTCTCGCGAATTTTCAAGCGATCAACAACGATTTCTATGTTGTGCTTTTTATTTTTTTCAAGGTCGATGGTTTCAGATAAGTCAAAAATATTACCGTCAACACGAACACGAGCATATCCGCTCTTTTTCGCCTGTTCAAGCACTTTTTTGTGTTCACCTTTTCTTCCGCGTACAACGGGAGCCAACACTTGAATTTTTGTATTCTCTTCAATTTCCAATATCTTATCAACAATTTGGTCAATCGTTTGTTGCTTGATTTCCCTGCCACATACAGGGCAATGCGGAATACCGATTCGAGCATACAACAGACGCAAATAGTCGTATATTTCGGTTACTGTGCCGACTGTTGAACGCGGGTTTTTAGAGGTGGTTTTCTGGTCGATGGAAATTGCGGGTGAAAGTCCGTCGATACTGTCTACATCCGGCTTTTCCATTTGACCTAAAAACATTCGTGCATATGATGACAGCGACTCTACATATCTGCGTTGACCTTCTGCATAGAGCGTATCAAATGCAAGCGACGACTTACCCGAACCTGACAAGCCTGTTAAAACGACAAGTTTATCACGCGGTATATCTATATCAATATTTTTAAGGTTGTTCGCTCTCGCGCCCCTTATTTCAATTTTATCTTTGCTCATTTTCCCTACCTTATTTACTGTTTTTTAATTTATTGATTTTATCACGAAGATAAGCGGCGTGCTCAAATTCAAGCATTTTAGCCGCATTCTGCATTTCTCTTGTAAGAGTTTTGATAAGGTCTTCACGCTGTTTTTTTGATAATCCTTTACCGTCCTCTTTATCAGCTTTAGAAGAAATTTCAAGCACTTCCCTGACATCTTTAATAATTGTTTTCGGGATTATACCGTGTTCTTCATTATATTTTTTCTGTATTTCACGACGGCGTTCGGTTTCGCTGATAGCGCGTTCCATTGAATCGGTCACGCAGTCAGCATACATTATAACTTGCCCCTGTGCGTTACGGGCTGCCCTGCCGATTGTCTGCACAAGCGAGGTTTCAGAACGCAAAAAGCCTTCTTTATCCGCATCGAGTATCGCGACCAAAGATACTTCGGGAATATCCAAACCTTCACGAAGCAGGTTAATTCCGACAAGGACATTAAACTCACCAAGACGCAAGTCGCGGATTATTTTCATACGCTCCATAGTATCAATATCGTGGTGCATATAGCGAACTTTGATGTTAAGTCCCGTTAGATACTCGGTTAAATCCTCCGCCATTTTTTTGGTGAGGGTGGTTACAAGCACACGTTCCTTGCGATCTATGCGTTCATTTATGCAACCTACAAGATCTTCAATCTGGCCTTGCGTGGGTTTGACTATAACTTCAGGATCTAAAAGACCTGTCGGACGAATAATTTGTTCTGCAATTACCGATGCTTTCTCACGCTCTAAATTGCCGGGTGTGGCACTTACAAACAAAGCCTGATTGATATGACTGTAAAATTCATCAAAATTTAACGGTCGGTTATCATATGCAGACGGCAATCTGAACCCGAAATCAATAAGATTTTTCTTTCTTGCTCTATCTCCGCCGAACATTCCACGCACCTGCGGGAGTGTTACATGAGATTCGTCCACCATCAAAAGCCAATCATCCGGGAAATAGTCAAGCAAGGTGTACGGTACACTGCCTGCAGGTCTGCGCGTAAGTACTCTTGAGTAGTTTTCAATTCCCTTGCACATACCGATTTCAAGCAACATCTCCATATCGTATTCGGTACGCTGACGAATTCTCTGCGCTTCAATGAGTTGATTATTCTCAATGAAATACTTAACTCTCTGCTCCATTTCATCTTCGATATCGTGTACTGCATCTACAAGTTTCTCGCGCGGTACAATATAGTGTGATGCAGGGTAGATTGCGATGTGTTGGAGGTTGCATACCTTGTCACCTGTGAGAACGTGAATTTCGGAAATAGAATCTATTTCATCATCAAAAAATTCAACTCTGATTGCATTTTCACTGTTATTTGCGGGAAAAATTTCAACAATATCTCCGCGCACTCTGAATTTATTTCTCACAAAGTTTATATCGTTACGTTCATATTGCAAGTCTACAAGACGGCGGATGAGCGTATCTCGGTCAAGTGCCATACCCGGACGCAAAGAAATAACCATACTTTTATAGTCAATCGGTGCACCAAGCGAGTAAATACATGAAACCGATGCAACGATAATAACATCACGACGCTCGAAAATTGCCGATGTTGCAGAATGTCGCAGTTTATCAATCTCATCATTGATTGCGGAGTCTTTCTCAATGTAAGTGTCGGTATTTGGGATATAAGCTTCAGGTTGGTAATAATCGTAGTAGGATACAAAATATTCTACTGCATTGTTCGGAAAAAATTCTTTAAATTCTGAGCAAAGTTGAGCCGCCAAAGTTTTGTTATGTGCTAAAATTAAAGTAGGCTTGTTTACCTTAGCAATTATATTTGCCATTGTGAAGGTCTTGCCCGAACCTGTTACGCCAAGCAATACTTGTTCTTTATTGCCGTTTAAGATACTGTTTGTTAAATTCTCAATAGCCTGCGGTTGATCGCCTGTCGGCTGATATGGTGCCACTAACTCAAAATGATCCATTGCAAAACCTCCTTTAAAAATCGACTATGATTATTATAAGCCTTTGTCTGTCTACTATGAATTACAAAAAATTGTGGGAAATCGTAAAAATGTTTTAAATTTTTACGATTTGACATACCATTACACCAAGTACACTAATTCAATATAATATTATATCACATATTTTTTTAAATTTAAAGGGTACGATTGGTTTTTCATAAAATTCTAATAATACTATAAAAATTAAGCCGATTTTATACATTAAAATCGGCTGTCGAAATGATAGTTATCATATGCTTACAGTGCTGCATCCAAAAACGAACATTCCACACCCGCTTCATTTTGTACATCATCATTCATCAAATCTTTAAGGGTGATGCCGTCAAAAAATTCGTCTATCACATCCTTGAATTTTTTCCACATTGTAATAGTACGGCACTTGCTCGCCATTTCGCACGGTTTAGCATCGTGTCCAAGACAAGCAACCGGCGCAAAGTCTCCTTCAACCAAACGCAAAATCTCACCTACGGTATACTCCTCAGGCTTTCTTGTAAGACGGTAACCTCCGCCTTTTCCGTGTACACTTTCAATAATGTTGTTTTGAGTTAACACAGGTAAAATGCGTTCCAAATATTTAAGTGGAAGTGTTTGTCTTTGCGCAACCACTTTCATTGGTATATACGAGCCGTTATTGTTTTCCGCAAGATCAATCAAAACACGCAATGCGTATCTACCTTTTGTTGAAATAGTCATTTTGAGTTCCTTTCTCTTGTTGTTAAAGACTTTGATATAAGACAAGAATATATTGTTAATTTCCGTTGTATTTTATTGTGTTGATTATAGCACTATTTACCTACCTTGTCAATCGGTAATTAGACTTGTGAAAAATTTTTAAAAAAATTTTAAAAAAGGGGTTGACAAATGGAGCGAGCTTTGATATAATAGTTTTCGCAGTTGAGAGAGACCGCAAAAAAATAAGCGAGTGTGCTGGAATTGGCAGACAGGCACGTTTGAGGGGCGTGTGTCTTTGGCGTACGGGTTCAAGTCCCGTCACTCGCACCATATCGAGTGTTCATAACGGATTTAAGTTATGAACACTCGATTTTTTGCAACTTCGAGTTTCTTGCGTTTGTTATAGAGCAGGTTTTTTATGCCTGCTCTTTTTTATAAAGTAGGCAAAGATAACGTGTCGCGCGCTTTCATCTTTAAGCTATATTCCAGTTCTCCGCTTGTTCACGTTTAGTAATAAAATCGTGGCATTGTGCTTTTTTAGCCGCTTCTACAACATCTTCGTGCGTAGCTGACGGATTACCGAATCGAATATTATTTTCGATGGTATCGTTAAATAGGTACACTTTCTGAAAAACCATTGAAATATTTGACAAAAGGCTATCACAGGTCATTTTTCGTACATCCGTCTGACCGACCGACACACTA
>JAXJSX010000196.1:0-7576 GCA_036309925.1 Acutalibacteraceae bacterium
TTAGTGATGTTTGCGTTCTGGCTTACATACTCCGGTATTTCAAGCATTGCAATGTCATTTGCCGCTAAAAAGCAAGGCGGAAAGAGTTGGATCGTTTCGCTAATTTTAGGTGTATGTGTTACAATCATGGGCATTTACAGTATGTTCAATCTGCTTTTCCCGGCTCTCACAATCGGATATATTATCGGCATCAACCTAATGATTTACGGTATCAAACTTCTTTCTTCTGCTTTTGAAAAAACTTTATAAGGAGAACGGTTTATGAAATGTGTATTTAAAGAACTTGCAAGCTATAAAAAACAGCTTGTACTGATTGTTCTGACAGTGCTCGGCACAACTTTATCAACTTTAGGACTGCCGTCACTGCTCATGCGCCTGATAGATACTGCAATTCCAAATGAAGACATTGCAATGGTTTTAAGAGTGGGCGGATTTATGATTGCTTTAGTGCTCTTCGGCTTATTCTGCGGTATCGCGACAAGCAGACTTTCTGCAACAGTTTCAATGGGAGTAGGAAGAAATCTTAGAAGTAAGATTTTTGCAAAGGTTCAGTATTTCTCTCAAACAGAAATTGATAAATTTTCCGCATCTTCACTTATAACAAGAACAAACAACGATGTTTCACAGGTACAGATGTTTTTAAACCAGTGCCTTCGTATTGCAATCCAAGCACCGCTTATGTGCGTTTGCGGCATTATTCTCGCTATTTCAAGCAGTCCGCAACTTTCAGGTGTATTGGTTGTTTCAATTCCGTTGATGGCGGTCATTCTCGTAATTATTGCAAAAATCGCCGTTCCTCTATCTACCAAAATCCAGGTTAAAATTGACCGCATAAACCTTGTTATGCGCGAAAAACTTACGGGTGTGAGAGTAATTCGAGCATTTGGCACAAGTGATTTTGAAAGCAAAAAATTTGATGAAATCAACAGAGATTATCAAAAAACCAACAAAAAACTTCAGCGTACAACTAACGCTGTTATGCCTGTGCTTGTGGTAATTTTATCGCTCACAGCAGCACTTGTGATGCTTATGGCGGCAAACCAATCAGTCAATAAAGGCGTTGACTATACAATCGGCGAAATTATGGCTATTATACAATACATTATGCAGATTATGATGGCTGTAATTATGCTAACTTTAGTTTTTGTAATGCTTCCGAGAGCGTCAACAGCAGCAGCACGCGCACAGGAAGTTCTTGAGACCGAATCCTCAATTCAAAACAAAGAAAACACTAAGGATAACACTTCACAACAAGGCTATCTTGAATTTAAAAACGTTACTTTCAAATATCCGGGCGCAGATGTCCCGGCTATTGAAAATCTCTCTTTTAAAGCAAAACCCGGTGAAACTACAGCCATCATTGGCGGTACTGGTATGGGTAAATCTACAATCGTCAATCTTATCCCTCGTCTTTATGATGTTACCGAAGGTCAGGTACTCGTTGACGGTGTGGATGTAAGGGATTACGACACTGAAGTTTTGAGAAATAAAATTGGTTTTGTACCGCAGAAGGCCGTGCTTTTCTCAGGTACAATCGACTCAAATATTGCTTTTGGCGACAGAAATGCAAATGAAGACAGAATTGAAGAGGCAGTAAAAATAGCTCAGTCTTACGACTTCGTTATGAAGAAGGATGACGGTTTCAATTCACCGATTTCACAAGGTGGTACAAATGTATCCGGCGGTCAGCGACAGCGTCTTGCAATTGCAAGGGCAATCGTTCGCAAACCTGAAATTTATGTGTTTGATGACAGTTTCTCAGCTCTCGATTTTAAAACAGACAAAGCTCTTCGTACCGCTCTTGGCGGCGAAACTGAGAACGCAACTGTTGTAATCGTAGCCCAAAGAATCAGTACAATTATAGATGCCGACAGAATTATAGTTATCGAAAAAGGTCAGGTTGTCGGTATGGGTACACATAAAGAGTTGCTTGAGACTTGTGATGTTTACAAGGAAATTGCAAATTCACAGATGAGTAAGGAGGAAAAATAATGAGAAAAAAAGTGAAATCCTCCGGTAAAAACGGTGCATATAAAAGACTGTTTTCGTATATGAAACCGTATAAAGGCAGATTTATTTTTGCTGTATTGCTTGTATTAGTATCAAACATAGCATTCGCATTAGCTCCGCTTTTGATGGGTAATGCTACAAACGCATTGGCATTGATCCTCGAAGGCGGCAACATATCCGATGCACTTAACAGTTTCTTTAGGTTCCTTATACTTATGGGTGCCGCCTACGCTCTTAACTCTATATTTTCGTATATTGGTACTTGGTTGATTGTAGGAGTTACTGAAAATACAATTTACGACCTTAGAAAACAGGTTGATAAAAAACTTTCAAAATTACCTTTGAATTATTATGACACAAATTCCTACGGCGATATTTTAAGCCGTGTCACAAACGATGTTGACACAGTTTCAAACTCTTTGCAACAGAGTATTTATCAGGTGCTTAACGCATTCTTTACTATCTCGATAATATTCATTATTATGCTGAACATCAGCGGTGTACTGACATTAGTCGGTCTTGCAGTTGTGCCTGTTGCTTTATATGTATCTGCAAAAATTGCAAAGAAATCTAAAAAGAAATTTGATGCACAACAAGGCGGTACAGGTAAACTCAACGGCTTTGTTGAAGAGTATTACAGCGGTCATAATGTAGTAACTGTATTTGGCAGAGAAGATACCGTAATTGAAGATTTTGAGAAAACCAATGATAGCCTTTACGAGTCATCAAAAGACGGACAGTTTTTAGCGGGCACACTTATGCCTATTATGCAAAATATGACAAATCTCGGATATGCTTTGGTAAGCGTATTTGGCGCAATAATGGCTATATTGGGTGGACTTTCAATCGGTATGATTCAATCTTTCACCCTTTATCTCAGACAATTCTCACAGCCTTTGACTCAGGTAATGCAGATTACAAATGTTATTCAGTCAACAGGTTCGGCCGCAACAAGAATTTTTGACTTTCTTGACGAAAAAGAGGAAGTTCCCGATGTTGAAAGCCCGAAGTTCCCGAGTAAACTTAAAGGCGAGGTGACATTTGATCACATTCGCTTTGGCTATCTGCCGCATCAGACACTTATTCACGATCTTGACATTAAAATCGGTGCCGGCGAGAAGACTGCTATTGTAGGTCCTACAGGTGCGGGTAAAACAACACTTGTAAACCTTATTATGCGTTTTTATGATGTTAGATCAGGCAGTATTAAAATTGACGGCGTTGATATCCGTGATATGAGCAGAAGCAGGCTCCGAGAAATTTTCGGTATGGTGCTTCAAGATACTTGGCTCTACAACGGCACAATTATGGAAAATATTCGTTACGGAAAACTCGATGCTACTGACGAAGAAGTTATCGAAGCCGCTAAAAAGGCGAGGGCAGATGCTTTTATCAGAAGCTTACCCGGCGGTTATAATTTTGTACTTCGTGAAGGTGCGGAAAATATCGCTCAAGGTCAGCGTCAGCTTTTGACAATCGCAAGAGCAATGCTCAATAATCCGCCGATTCTTATTCTGGACGAAGCAACATCATCTGTTGACACACGAACTGAAGTTTTGATTCAAGAAGCTATGTCGGAAATGATGAGAGGCAAAACTTCGTTCGTTATTGCCCACAGACTTTCTACCATTAAGGATGCTAACAACATTCTCTATATGCAGGACGGTGACATTCTTGAAGTGGGCAACCACGAAGAACTTATGGCTAAAGACGGATTATATGCTAAACTTTATAACAGCCAATTCT
The DNA here is from genome assembly GCA_036309925.1 of Acutalibacteraceae bacterium. Taxonomy (GTDB): domain Bacteria; phylum Bacillota; class Clostridia; order Oscillospirales; family Acutalibacteraceae; genus RUG14109. The sequence goes on from JAXJSX010000196.1 coordinate 3,757, forward strand.
CCGATAATTGATAAATAAAAAATCATAAATGCATAGTTTTACGCTTAACAACATCGGCGGCAAGGCAAACCTTGTCGCCGATATCATTTTATATTTGTTCAAAAAATGTTTTCAAAATTGTAAGTTGAAATTCCCTAAATATTGTGTTATAATGTATGCGGATTATTATATAATCTAAAATTACAAACATTTTCACACGAAAGAAGGTATTGTGATGTCTGATAAATGGGACGAGTTAAACAATCAATACAACAATTCCGATGATTTTGACTGGGATGCTCTATTTAATCAAAACAAAAATTCAGATATCTCAGAAGATGTTAGTTCAATATCTGAACCTGAAGGTGATGACTTTTTAGGCGGTACAAAAATGTTTGAGCCTGTTAAGAGCAATGACGATTATTCGTACCGTGTAAGTGATGTACCAAAGCAGGATGATAACGACGATGATTTTCCGATTATTGGTGATGATTTTAGAATTGTTGATGAAGACAGTAAAGAGGTTGGTTTGAACAGGAGCAAAGGAAAACGTCCGTCGTCGAAAAAGAAACCAAAGAAAAAATCAAAGTTCAGAAAAGTCGGCAGAGTAATTTTGGCGATTTTTCTTGTTTGCATAATCTCGGTTTGTTTATTCGTAGGCGCATTTATGTTTTATATTTTCACATATGTTGACGATGCGGTTGACAACGACCTGTACGACCTACAACTTGACTATACTACTATATTATATGCGACTAATGACGAAGGCGAGCAAGTTGAATTAACCCGTTTACACGCTGATGAAAACAGAGTTTGGGTAAGTCTTGATGAAATCCCCGTAGACCTGCAAAAAGCCTTCATTTCTGCCGAAGACCAGAAGTTTGAAGAACACAACGGCGTCGATTGGAAGCGTACCTTTGCGGCCCTTTTAAATGAAGCAACAGGATTTTTGGGTTCACAACAGGGTGGCTCTACAATCACACAACAGTTAGTTAAGAACTTAACAGCGGATGACGCTACAGAAGGTGTGTCGGGCTATATGCGAAAAGTTCGAGAGATTATGCGTGCACGCTACCTTGAAACTAACTACTATAAAGATGATATTTTGGCTGCGTACCTTAACACCATACATTTAGGTCACGGTGTTGACGGCGTTGAAGTTGCATCTTATTACTATTTCGATAAACACGCATCAGAATTGAGTTTAGTTCAGTGCGCAGCACTTGCCGCAATAACAAAAGCTCCTGCAGATTACGATCCGTATACTAATCCGGAAGCCAACAAAACTCGTAGAAACTGGGTTCTTGATCAAATGCTTTCCAACGGTTATATAACGGCAGAGGAATGTGAGGAGGCAAAAAATGCTGATCTTGAACTTCGTGAAGATCCTCAGCCAACTTTATCAAGAACTGAAACTGTTGATGAAAAATGCTATTCCTGGTTTGTTGATACTTGTATTGAACAGGTAATACAAGATTTGTCAGAAAAACTTGATTGTTCATATCAAACAGCCGAATCAAAGTTGTTCCGTGGAGGTTACAAAATATATACAACTCAAGATATTGACATCCAAAATACACTCGAAGGAGAATTTATGGATGACGATAATTTTGCAAAGGTTGTAACAAAAAACAATCGCACACCGCAAGCCGCAATGACCGTTATGGATTATGAAGGTCATGTTTTAGGTATTGTCGGCGGTAGAGGCGAAAAAGACGGTAACCGTTTGTTTAATCGTGCTACCAATCCGCGTCAAACAGGTTCTGCGATTAAGCCTATTTCAGCTTATGCACCGGCTATTGAATACAACATCATTACCTACGGAAGTTCTATGGTAGACGAGCCTGTAATGAAAGTTGACGGTAAGAATTGGCCTGTCAACTACACCGGATACTATTCGGGTAGAGTAACTGTTTTGCATGCACTTGAGCAGTCTATGAACACCATTCCGGTTAAATTAGTGCAGAAGATGGGCTTGCAGCAATCATTTGACTTTGTAACCAAAAATATGGGTATTACCACATATGTAGAATCTGAAGAAGTAAACGGTAAGGTCGTCAGCGATTTAACTGAGTCTTCACTTGCACTCGGAGGTGCGGCATACGGTTGCAGTTCAATCGAACTTACCGCCGCATATGCAACGCTTGGAAACTTAGGCTATTATTATAAACCTATGACATATACAAAGGTAACTGATCACAAAGGCGAAGAAGTAATTTTACAGCAGGAGAAGCCGTCTGTTGCACTGAGTGAAGGTGCGTCATTTGTTACCAACAAAATGCTACAGCGTGTCACCACAAACGGTACAGGTAAAGCGGCGGCGTTTGGTAATTGGGACATTATCAGTAAAACGGGTACAACCACCGATACAAAGGATCGTTGGTTTGTCGCAGGCACTCCATACTATGTATCTGCGGTATGGTTTGGTATTGATGAAAATGAAGCAATGACAAAAATCTACGGTGGCACTAACCCCGCACTTCGCTTGTGGAAAGCAGTGTTTACAGAAATCCACAAAGGTCTGGAGGCTAAAGAGTTCCCCGAAACAGACGATGCTGTAATGGTCAAATACTGCACAACAAGCGGTATGGTAGCAAATTCAGGTTGTTCGAGCACCGCTGTCGGCTGGTTTAAATCAGATTATGCACCCGTTTGCACCACTCATCGCGGCAAAACAATAGATTGGTCTGACTACGATCTTACAGGATCGAGCTCGTCCACCAATAACAGCAACTCAAATAATAACGAAGCGGAAAAAACTACCACATCATCATCAAACGATGATGAAAGTCAGAAAACGACTTCGGCACAGCAGTCAACCACCGCAGCAACAACTGTGCCGCCTACAAGTCAAGAACAAACAACACAGGCTCCAACCTCAGTGGCTGAACAAACTCAGTCACCGCAAGAAGAATAATTCATTAAAAATTGCCCCTTATCATATACTTTACTGTATTTTGATAAGGGGTGTTTTTAGTGAAAAAAATAATTGCAATTATTTGCGCAGTAACAATATTTTCGTTTACTGTTTGCGCGGATACAGCAGAGAATGTTGACGCTGTACCTGCGTCTTCCTCAAACCTTGCAACCGAGTATTATTCATCGGATTTATTCAGTGAGCCAACAGACTTTGCCGCAACAGTCCCAATGAATTCCGTACCCGAAATCAAAGCGAAATCGCTTGTTTTAATGGAAGCGTCAACAGGGGAAGTGTTATATGAAAACAACTCAAATGAAAAGCTATCTCCTGCATCTGTCACCAAGATTATGACTTTACTTCTTGTAATCGAGGCGGTTGACAACGGCACAATCTCACTTTCCGATATTGTCACTACAAGTGATCACGCGGCTTCAATGGGCGGATCTCAAATCTGGCTTAAACCCGGTGAAGAAATGACTGTTGATGAACTTTTGAAAGCGGCGGCAGTAGGCTCTGCAAACGATGCAAGTGTCGCTCTTGCAGAATATATCGCGGGTAGTGAGGAAGGCTTTGTTGCTCTTATGAACGAGCGTGCCGCCGAACTCCAAATGAAAAACACCTGCTTTAAAAACGCCTGTGGTCTTGATGAAGACGGACATTACACAAGTGCTAACGATATTGCTTTAATGTCAAAGGAGTTACTCGGTCACGATACGATCAAAAAATACACAACTATTTGGATGGATAGTTTAAGGGAAGGAAAGACCGAACTTGTAAACACTAATAAGCTTGTTCGGTTTTATCAAGGGGCGACAGGTCTTAAAACAGGTACAACAGATAAAGCGGGTTTTTGCCTTGCGGCGTCTGCGAAACGCGATAATATGGAATTGATTTCTGTTGTGATGGCGGCAGAAAGTTCAA